>JAHEYW010000012.1:25174-27289 GCA_023251395.1 Bacteroidales bacterium | reverse complement strand
TTGATTTATCACCTAAAATAATGATATATGAAGAAGGTCTCTCACCCTGGGACGGACCTGACCAGTCTGAAAGATATCCAGCCCATGCAAGAAAGGGGAATACGATCTCACATTGTTCGCGTTTATTTAATAAAATGTACTTAAGGGGTTGTTTATTTGCACCCGAGGCAGAAAGCCTTGCAAGATCTATGAGTTGTTCAAGTACCTTGTATTCAACTCTGAAAGATTCGTCGAACCTTCTGCATGTTCTTGTTGTTGTGACCAGATCTTTTATATTCATACTACAAATATGTATAGTGTAAATATAAAAAAAAAGAAGAGCGTAGATTCAAATTACGCTCTTCGGTTCCATGATATAAAATCAATATCTCTTTGCCGCAATATCCCAATCCAGGATTTCCCAGAATGATTTGATATAATCCGGTCTTTTATTCCTGTAGTCAATATAATATGCATGCTCCCAAACGTCACAGGTCATGATCGGCGTCAATCCTTTTTTAATAGGATTACCAGCATTTGATTCCTGCACGATCTGGAGGGTTCCATCCTCCTTTTTAACAAGCCAGGCCCAACCAGCGCCAAATAATGTGGTTGCAGCTTTATTGAACTGTTCCCTGAATGAATCAAAAGATCCGAATGATGCATTTATTGCATCAGCCAGAGCTCCCTTCGGGACCTTTCTTCCTCCAGGTGAGAAGCTCTCAAAATAAAAAGTATGATTCCATACCTGTGCAGCATTATTGAAAATGCCGCCATCAGCTTTTTTGATAATAGTTATCAGATCAGCCTTCTCAAATTCTGTTCCGGGCACCAGGCCATTAAGGTTGTTGACATACGTCTGATGATGTTTCCCATAATGAAAATCAAGTGTCTCTTCACTGATGTAAGGTACAAGTGCATTCAGCTTGTACGGCAATTTTGGCAATTCGAATGACATAATTTTATACTTTTAGTTCTACATTTCCTGAATAAGAAACACGAAAGTAAATCTTTAGTTCAAATTTATGCAATTAAATAAACATGGTATACGCCGATTTCAAGTTTTGTCACCTGATAAACGGTTGAACTTTAAACTTAATTCCGGTAAATCGGAATACAGCAGCAATTACTGAAGAAATCTTTTACTATGCTATGGATTCGGGGTCAGATAAATTTGTTTGGGTAACGCGGGAATAACCTTCTTTTCCACTGCCACATCGAATAGTTTATCAATTGCACTTCGGCCTTCTGCTCCAAGATTCATTGTAAACTCATTTACAAAAAGCTTGATATGGTTGTTCATAACGTCTTTGTCCATTTCCTGGGCATTATGTACAACAAAATCAAATGAAGCCATCGAGTTCTTATAAGCATACTCCAGGCTTCTTCTCAATACGCGGTTCACTTTCAGTGCAATTTCCTCAGGTACTGACCTTTTAATCACAATTGCACCAAGGGGAATGGGCTTGTCGGTAAGATGTTCCCAGAATTCACCCATATCGGCTATCTTTATCAGCCCTTTTTTATGATAAGTAAAACGTGTTTCATGGATAATAAGTCCGGCGTCTGCCTCATCATTGATTAAAGCCTCCTCAATATCTGAAAACAGATATTCCTTTTTGTGCAGTGCTTCCGGCCACGCGATACTGAACAGCAGGTTGGCAGTGGTATATTTTCCGGGAATGGCTATCAGCTTTTGAGATAATTCCTCTGGTTTTACTGGCTTTCTGGAGATAAGAAGAGGACCATTCTTTCGACCAAGAGCACTTCCTGAATCAAGAATGAAATAATTGTCTGCTGCATAGGCATAGGCATGATAACTCATTTTGGTCACATCTACTTCGGCAGCAAATGCCTTATGGTTAAGCTCCTCTACATCGGCAAGGAAATAATCAAATTCAAGCCCTTCGGTATCAACTCTTCCATGCACCATGGCGTCGAAGATAAATGTATCATTCGGGCAAGGTGAAAACCCCAGAGTAAGTTTCATTCAGTCAGTTCAGAATTAATAATATTTCTTTTATTTTTTCTGCCAGACTATCAAGGGCCAATGGTATATTCCATGATTCCCGGTTTCCGGGTTCAACCTTATTGGAAACTGACCTGACTGACAGAAAAGGTATTTTTTCCCTTGCG
>JAHEYW010000012.1:12128-25164 GCA_023251395.1 Bacteroidales bacterium | reverse complement strand
TGCACCCTCCATTGTCTCAATGTCAGGATTAAATTTATTTCTTATCCGGCTGATTGCTGAAACAGATCCGGAGCAGGTGTTTACCGTTGCAGCATTCACCTTCTTTATTGCCGCTCCTACTTTCCCGATGAACCTGTTCTGGCAGTGAATAACCCCGCCGGAAAAAGGAAACTGGTCGGGGTCTGAAAGTCCGGCTTCGAAAAGTGTCATGATTTTGTCTTCCGATCCGATACCCAGATCTGCAAAACAATCGGTGACGGTTAAAACAACATCCCCAGTTCTTATGTCATCGTTATAACTTCCGGCTATCCCTGCATTAATGGCAAGATCCGGGGCTGGATTCATACTTAACCATAGCTTCATAGACCAGGCTGTAGAAATACCTCCCACTCCGGTAATAAGTGTATCGATTTCATGTCCGCCAAAGCTAAACTGTTCAGATAATGTACCTTTCTCTGTAAAATTCAGCAAAATACCAGCTTCATTTTTCGTTGCAAAAACAAATAAAATCCTCATTTTCAGAAAAAACCATTTAGTTTACAATCAGCAGGTTAAATATATTGCTTTTAAAGAGAAAAAGATCAATTTTATTGGTTAATATTGTATGACAAAAGCAAAAGCTGATGATATACCTGACACGCCGAGAAAGATTCAGTGCTGCACACAGAATGTACAGGGTGGAGTGGTCGGATGAAAAGAACAGTGAAGTGTTCGGGAAATGCTCCAATCCAAACTGGCATGGTCATAACTACATTTTATTTATTACTGTAAAAGGAGAACCTTCAGGTGAAAATGGATTCGTGATGAATATTAATGTCCTTAAACAGATTATAAAGGAAAAGATTATTGATAAAGTGGATCATAAGAATCTGAATATGGATGTTGATTTTATGAAGGGAAAAATATGCACGACCGAAACGCTTGCTGTCTCTATCTGGAATGAATTAAAATCAGAAATTGAAAAGGAAGGCGCTATTCTCCATTGCGTAAAAATCGAAGAAACCGAGAATAATTCAATTGAATACTATGGCTAAAACAATCGAAAAAATTAATGATGGATCAGGCCATATCAATGGTGGCTACAATAAAATTGAAACCTGGAATGCAGAGAACATAGAAGAACTCTCAAAAATATATTACAGGGTTCTGCAGCTACTGGGCGAAGATCCGGAAAGAGAGGGACTTAAACGCACTCCCCTAAGAGTATCCAAAGCTCTTCATTATCTTACCAACGGATACTATATGAACGCAGAACAGATTCTAAAGTCCGCAATGTTCAAGGAAGAGTACAAGCAGATGGTTATTGTAAAAGATATTGACCTTTATTCAATGTGTGAACATCACATGCTTCCCTTTTTCGGGAAAGCCCATGTAGCTTATATCCCCGACGGATATATTACCGGATTAAGCAAGATTGCAAGGGTTGTTGAAACATTCTCAAGGAGACTTCAGGTACAGGAAAGACTTACCACACAGATAAGAAATTGCATTCAGGATACACTTCATCCCCTGGGTGTTGCCGTCGTAATCGAGGCGCAGCATATGTGTATGCAAATCAGAGGAGTACAGAAACAGAATTCTGTCACAACAACGTCTGCTTTCACAGGAATTTTTCTTGAACAGTTAAATACACGTGAGGAATTCGTTCATCTCATTGGACAGAAACTGCACTAAGCCAATATTTTTTTCTATTTTTGCCCCCCGGATGCAAAAATCTAATTTCTGAACAAATTATGAAAGCATATGTATTTCCCGGACAGGGAGCCCAGTATATTGGTATGGGGAAAGATCTTTATGACAAATCTCCGGTTGCAAGGGATATGTTCGAACAGGCCAATGAATTACTTGGGTTCAGGATCACTGAACTGATGTTCTCAGGAACCGATGATGACCTTAGGCAGACTAAAGTAACACAACCGGCTATTTTCCTGCATTCTACTATCCTGGCAACTGTAATGGACAATAATTTTAAACCAGACATGGTTGCTGGTCATTCACTTGGGGAATTTTCAGCTCTTGTTGCAAATAAAACTCTCTCATTCCGCGATGGCCTCCTTCTCGTATCCAAAAGAGCAATTGCAATGCAGAAAGCATGTGAAAAAACTCCTTCAACCATGGCTGCAATACTAGGCCTTGATGATTTTACAGTGGAAGAAGTTTGTATCGCCATTCCCGAAATTGTCGTTCCGGCTAACTATAATAGTCCCGGTCAGATAGTCATATCAGGATCAAATGAAGGGATCGATAAAGCAATTGAAATCTTAAAAGAAAAAGGTGCTAAAAGGGCCCTCAAACTCTCTGTAGGAGGTGCTTTCCATTCACCAGTTATGGAACCAGCCCAGCTGGAGCTTGAAGAGGCGATCAAGAACACAAATTTCAATAAACCCTTCTGCCCGGTTTATCAGAATGTAAATGCCAGACCGTCAAACGACCCTGAAGAAATAAAAAGAAACCTTGTTTCGCAGCTTACATCACCTGTGCGATGGACTCAGATTGTGATAAATATGATCTCTGACGGAGCATCATCTTTTATCGAAGTCGGACCCGGTTGTGTTCTGCAGGGACTTATCAAAAAAGTTAATAAAGATATTTTGACTGAAGGGGCATTTTTTAAATAGCCCTAATGCCATAAAACTATATTATGGCGTAATAGCGTTGTGAGATTTCCAATATTTCTATCTGAAATTCAGCCTGATATTCTGAACTACAGACTCATTAAGCGAAAGTGCCACCGGGCAGGTCCTGGCACAATGATCAAGTATTTTCTTCTGTTTTTCTGAATAGATATTTTCACCAAAATCAAAGTCGATCTTTATTTCCCCGATCTTCCTGGGGTTCTCACTCATAATTTTTGTAATGGTGCAGGTGCTGCCTTCAATTGAAAATGAATGTTCTCTAGCAGCGATTCCCATAATAGTGAAAATACAACTGCCAAGAGCCGAAGCTACCATATCAGTAGGAGAAAAATTTTCACCCTTCCCTTTGTTATCCACAGGGGCATCTGTTACTATAACACTTCCCGACCTTAAATGAATGATTTCTGTCCGGAGTTCTCCGAGGTATTTTGTTTTAGCTGTTTCCATTATAAGTGTATTCTTAAAATTAATTGTATCGATTCTATGGTTTCATTATCACTCCTTTGTGCCTCTTACCATCGATCAGAATATCGAGTGGTCTGTCAAACCTGACATGCCTTAAAAACTCATCTTCATAAACCGGCGGTAATTTATCCAGAAAGTCAACATCATAAAAGCCATCTTTGATGTAAGGATTAATGGTAAAATAGCCAACCCGGAATGATGTAAGATTCTGAAAAAAATGGGTGCCCTGGCTCGGATCAATCCTGTAATTCTTCAGCCCTGATTCAACGATCAGCCTGGCTGCACATATCTGAGTCCACTTTACAGGAATTCCCAGCCATGGATCAGTTGAGCCCCATCTTCCGGGGCCGATAAGTATGTAGCTGTTACCAGATTTTACAAAACCCGTGTTTAATTTCTCAACATCCAGTGCTATTTTCTCACTGTGGGCAGCATTGAAAGAAGAGGGTTTAACATATATCAGATCCTTTATTCCCATAAACAAACCGTTCCCTAATGCCGATTCGGAATAAATGATTGTGTTTTCGTAGCCTACGTTGTCAACGTCAAGGTTGTATTTCTGGTCATTTTCAACTATTGGTCTGATCTGCAAGAAATTAAATATTTTCGGAGTTCCTGCCGGGGTTTCAAGATTAGCTGCAAATTCTATTTCTATAGGGTTGTTCATTTCCCGTTGTCCAATTTCAAGCAGAGTGTCAACAATATCTGCAAGGGGGAATATATTATGCTGAAGTATATTTGAAAATGTTATTATTCTTTTTCCCTGACGGTTAATCCCATCGTAAAGGACATTATTATTGTGATCGTAGGTAGAGGCGACATATTTCATCGCGGCTTCATTATTACTATCCCTTACGCCAATCCTTAAAAGATTGACACCGTCATCTGTTGAAGGAACAAAACTATTAACATTCAGATCTAGTGCATAAAACTCTTTCTGCGCTTCCTTCAGAGCCGTTTCAGGTGAGGTTAGCTGAAGCACTTTTTTAGGATGTCGGGGAGAAAATCTTAAAGACTGGCCACCATCAACAATAAGTTTACCAAGTCCAAAGGCCACATTTGCAATCCCGTCCTCGGCTTTTTCAGATCCAATAGGGTAATAATTGATCGATCGCGCAACGCCAGAAAGAGTGGGATAAAATGTATCGCCATGCTTACTCCCGCATACTTCCTGAAGTATGATTCCCATTTTCTCTTCATCGATCACATTTGAGGTTGCTGTCATATATGCCTTGCTTACCTTATAATAAACTGAAGCATAGACCTCCTTAATAGCATCTGATAACATTTTTACCATCTGGATATTATCAGGTACCCTGGGAATCATATATGTTGAGTAAATTCCGGCAAATGGCTGATAATGTGAATCTTCAAGCTTACTGGACGATCTTATTGCAATAGGATAATTCTTTGATACATTCAAAAAAGCATAAAAGTCCTGATGTACCCAACCGGGCAATTCTGCGGTAATAAACCTGCTCAGTATCTCTTCATCACTCACATCTGACAGGGCTACTGAATAAAGGTTATTGTGTTCCATGAACTCATCAAAAGCATCAGTACTTATTACGACGGTTCTTGGAATTGAAATGATAACATCCGGAAATTTATTAAACAGCCTGTTTGCCTTTATAATGCTGTTGATGAATGCAAGACCCCTTGCTTTGCCTCCGATGGATCCCTCACCTATTCTTGAAAAGGTCTGGTATTCATCAAAACTTGATTTGTCAAATTTTGCTATAACACCTCTGCCTTTGCCCAACCTGAAGCTGGAAATAGCGATATACAGGAACTTTCGCATTTCATCCAGGGATGGAAAGTCCTCTTTCCTGATATATTTAAACATCTGGGCAACAGGAAATAAAGCCCTGGCATTAAGCCATTTCGAAAAATGGTTATTCCCTGCATGAAATTCAAGTGATTTTTCCGGTATCGTAAGAATCTTCTGCTGAAGTGCCTGCAGATCACTTGCTACACCAATAGACTCCATAGTATCCGGATCCCTGAAGATAAATGGTCCGAACGCCAAGTTCTGAATAATGTAATTCCTTAATTCCAGGGAAAGTGATTTTGAATATTTATACACAAATCCGGCACCAAGCTCTTCTGCTTTCTGCTTGAAAGCAAGACTTGAAGACTGGAGCAGGAATGGTACCTTATCATCATCAGCCATTACCATTTTGCAAAGTTCTATGCCAGCATTCTCATCAATCAGTCCGTTTCTTTTATAACTGATATCCGATATTACCCCGAGAACATTGTATTTATATTTTCTGTAAAGGTTAAAAGCATCTTCATAATTGGTTGCAAGCAGGATTTTTGGCCGACCTCTCATCTTAAGCATTCGCTGGTGTTCATTAAGTGCTTCTCTCTGAAAATCGAGAGACTGAACCAGCACAATCCTGTAAAGATTAGGCAGATATGAAGAGACATACCTGATGGAATTCTCGACCAGTATTATGGCCTGAACCCCAATATGCTCTATATCATAATCCGCATTCATCTTATCCTCAATAAGCTTGATGATAGCAAGTATCAGTGATGCGTCTCCAAGCCAACAGAATACATAATCAATTGCACTGAGATCTTCCTTTTCAAGCCTTAATGAGACCTCCCTTGAGAAATATGTAAGGACAACGATAGGAATATCCTCATACTTTTCTTTTATCCTTTTTGCCAGGGCAAAAACATCTTTCCCCTTAAGGCTAAGCATTGTAATTACAAGGTCGATATCACCCTCATCAAGTATCCTGAATGCATCATCAGCATTATCTGTCTGAACAAATGATGGAGGATACCTGAGGTTAAGTGAAACGTATTCATTAAAAATCTGCTCATCGATCCTGCCATCCTCTTCAAGCATATAGTTGTCATAATTGCTGCAGATTATCAGGACACGATGGATCCTCTTCTGCATCAGGAGGTCAAAAGATGTATCGCTGAAATCGTATTTTTGCAGATCGGGTATACCGTCAATAAAAGCCATAGCTTAATTTTTATCTGGTCATTGTTACAACAGCCATTCGTTTTTTACCATCCATCCTTATCAGTAACGGCTTTTCAAACCTGACATGATTAAAGAATTCACCACGATCAACAACTTTCTGTCTTTGCAGCTTATCCCAGAATATTGATCCTTCCATTGTGGAATAATTGATTGAAAAATATCCGACATTCATTGAAGTGACGTTATGGAAAAAGTGTGAGCCAAGCGATGCATCAAGGTGAAAATCAGGCAGGCCGACTTCTACTATCACCTTGGCATGTGATATCTGTGGCCACACCACCGGAATGCCAATAAATTTATCACGTGTACCCCATCTACCAGGACCAATAAGAAGGTATTTTCTGTTCTCTTTAAGCATTCTGTCATTAATTGCCTCAATTTCTTCTGCCATTCTTTCGGTTATCATATTATCAAACCTGGAAGGTTCAACATAAATTACATCGGTAATATAATCGATGATGCCATTCCCCATGCTCCTCCTGGTAACAAGGATAACATCCTCCATAACAATGCTGTCTGCATCAATATTATATCCGGCTACGCTTCCGACCAAAGGCTTAATCTGGAGTAAGTAAAAAGTTGCAAAACCATCCTTATTTTTGTTAAGGTCTATTGCAAATTCTATTTCTACAGCAGTACCGAATGCCTCTTTTACCACATCAAGGATGATTTTAAGCGTATTAGCCAGTGGGATGTAATCATACTTGAGAATATTGGCAAAGTTTACCACTCTTGGTCCCGGCGAATCGAGTCCTGGGATAATTGAATCATTATCCTGATTAAATACAGATGCAGAATGTTTAAGAGTACCATGTCGTTCGGCCTGACTGATGTCGAGTGAAATAAGTCCTGCATTCTCACCTTCAAGAAGGTTCAGGTCCTTCTTTGCCATATCGACCGCATAGAAGCTTACCTGGGAGTTCTTATAAAGGTCTGATTGTGAAACGATATCCAGATGCGGATAAGAAGGTGAAAACCTGTAAGCCAGATCGCCTTCCACAACGTACTGACCCAGACCTACTGCAACTACTGCAAACCCGTCCTGCGGAGTCATATGTGCGACAGGATAAAAATTATATGATTGAGCTGTACCGCTGATGTGCGGATAATATGCATCCTCATACCTGTCCCCAACAACCTCCTGGATCACGATTGCCATCTTCTCCTGTTCCACTTTGTAATTGATAACCTCGAAATAAGTTCTTGCACTTTTTGAATAAATGGAGCAGAATACGAGTTTAATTGCATCTTCAAGCTGTTTAAGTCTTATATCAAAAGCCGGATTATTATTAGGGAGAAGATAAGTTCCGAATATTCCTGAAAATGGCTGGCTCATTGAGTCTTCAAACAAACTTGAAGACCTTACTGCCAATGGCTTTTCAATCAGTTTAGTGAATATTCTGAGCTCCTTATCCAGATTATAACTCAGACTACCCTCAAGGAAGAGCTTCTGAAGGACACGATAATCTTTCTCTTCTTTGACCTTATCCCACAGGTGATTATGGTCCATAAACTGATCGAACTCATCTGTTCCTATTATCGCCGTAATTGGCGTTTTTATATTTATTCCAGGAAGCAATCTTCCGAGTTCAAAGCTATAGATTAGGGTATTAACAAATGCCAGACCTCTTCCTTTACCTCCAAGTGAACCACCAGCCAGACTGACCACATTCGTTTCACCAATAACAGCCGACGCCTCGAAATTGACAACCTTTCCTTTATTCATTTCCTGCCGTCGTTTCCTGATAATATCAATAAGGAATTTTCTGAGTTCTTTAAGGCTTTGAAAGTCAGAAACTTTTATAGGGTTTATGATCTGTGCTATTTTGACCTCACCCCTGGCCATAAGCCAGAGTGAAAAATGGTTCTTCATAGCATGATAAACCAGCGAATCTTCAGGAACTGTTTCAAGGTAAGATTCAAACTCTTTCATTGATTTGGCAACCGCGATCTGTCTTCCTTTGTTATCCCTGTAAACAAAATGACCGAAACCCAGGTAATACGTTATGAATGATTTAAGGTCCTGGAGAAGGCTTTCAGAGTTTTTATTAATAAAGTTCGACTTCAGTGTATGTGCATAGCGAGCGTTTGAGGAATCGGAGGACTGCAGAACTGCCGGCAGGTTTGGCAGTTCGCTTTTAATATGTCCTATCAGATCATAGCCGGCGGTATCACAAATGACTCCTTCTTTCGGGAATCTCATGTCAGAAATGACACAAAGCAGGCTCTCTTTATACTCCTTATAAAGTATAATTGCATCCTCATAAGTTGAAGCAAGCAGGATTTTTGGCCTTGCTCTGAGCTTAAGTACTTTGTACAGTTCATCTGTCGAAACATCTTCGATAAGGTTTTTAGTCTGCTCCATGACCAATGTATAGAGCATTGGCAGATAGGAAGAATAGTACTCAGCTGAATCTTCGACTATCAGGATCACCCTGGTAAGACCTTTTTTAGTGTCATTATCAACATTTACCTTGTCCTCAAGCAGTTTCACCATCGCAAAGAAAACCTTGGACTCTCCGGTCCAGACAAAGTAATTATCAAAGGGTATCCCAAATGTTTTCTGTTTTTTAACAAACTCCACATCCCCAGGATTATTCAGTAGCAGATAAGCTGGAATATATGGATATTTCTCCTTTATCTTTTTACATAATCTGACAGGACTTTCCTTATCGACTCCGATCATAATAATGATCAGATCATAGTGTCTTGATTTCAGTCTGCTGAAAGCTTCTTCTTCACCGGAAACTCCGGTTACCCTTGGAATTGAGGTAAGGCTTAGCTGATAGTATTCACCCAGTATATGATCTGAAAACCTCCCTTCACCTTCAATAGAGTATGCATCATACAGATTTGCAACAAGAAGTATTTCTTTTACCTTGAATGGTTGAAGATCATGAAATACGTCTCTTTCTGCGTTATGACGATCAAGAAATTTCTGAAGCAGCTTACGGCTTGAGGTCTCATTAAGATCCTCCTCTTCTTTCTCCTGAACCTGGCTGCTTCTGTACAGAGCCCTTGCTTTATAGCTATTTATATATCCTGTAATCAGACTGCTTAAATTCTGAATTAGATCCCGTTCCTCCTTCATAAAAGGTCCCTCATCATCGCTCCGGAATTCACGGGTATAACAAACTTCAATCGAACCTTTTTCATCATCAATCGTAACGAACTCCTGGTACATCCTCCAGGTTGTTTCAATAAAGCTGGCTGTCTCAAATGATTTTCCCATGAACTTTATCCGTGCCACAGTAAACTCCGGGTATTGCCATGCAGCCGGCAATAGCAGTACGATCTGCTGAAGTGTTTCATCAACAGGTTTCCATTGTTTCAGGATGGATCTGGTCCTGTTAATACAGGCCAGTTCTTTCAGCCTCTCCTGCCGCTCATGCAGAATCCGTTCAAATTCGGGGTCGTTATAGTTGAATTTATCCATCAGTGGTCAGTAAATTCACTGTCATAAAATTACTAATTTAGTAAAATAAAAAGGCAGCCAATCTGACTGCCCTTGAATTAATTGATTAAAAGCATCATTCAACATCCCATACCGAACCGGAATTAAGCAAATCATCCATATTCTTTATTTTTGCAGACGCTTTAACGTTTTTTAATTGTTCAGTGAGGTCTCTGTCGTATGTCTGCGCAACAACCGATCTGATAACTCCAAGCGCAACAGGATATTCGGGATACCTCATATTTGCAAGCATATACTGAATACCCGGATTTTGTTCGGTAGCATCATGAACCAGCAGGTTCTTCTCAGTAATTCCTTTCTCGCCGAGAGTCACAACCTTCAGTTTCAATCCATCAAGAATTAAACCTTTATCCCTGTTTTTTCCGAATATCATAGGTTCGCCCTGCTTCAGAATGATTGTCCTTTCATCCCTTACCTCTTTGTCAACTACGACATCATGAATACCATCATTAAATATTACGCAATTCTGCAACACCTCGATTACAGAAGCACCTTTATGTCTGGCAGCTTCGCCGTAGATCTGTGTTGAAAGTGCAATATTACTATCGACGGTCCTGGCAAAGAATTTGCCCTTAGCCCCTATTACCAGTTCTCCTACTGAAAATGGATCCTCAACAGTCCCGAATGGTGATGTCTTGGTAACAAGCCCTTTAGTTGAGGTTGGTGAATATTGTCCTTTAGTCAGACCATAGATCTCATTATTAAAAAGGATAATATTGATATCAACATTACGACGGATTGCGTGAATAAAGTGGTTACCGCCAATTGCCAGTGCGTCACCGTCTCCGGTGATCTGCCATACAGAAAGTTCCGGGTTGGCAATTTTCACACCTGAAGCAATAGCAGATGCTCTTCCATGAATCCCGTGGAATCCGTAGGTATTCATATAATAAGGAAATCTGGAAGAACAGCCTATACCAGAGATGAAAGCATACTTTTCCCTGGATATTCCCAGGTCTGTAAGTGATTTCTGTACAGAGCTGAGTATAGCATGGTCTCCACAACCAGGGCACCATCTTATTTCCTGATCACTTTTGAAATCCTTTGCTGTATATTGTGTTACAACTGCTTCAGCCATATTATTTTTCCTCCAATAATTTTATGCAATAATCTTTTATTTCTTTAACTGTAAAAGGAACACCCTGAACCTTATTAAACTGTTCATATGTGAATTCCTGGTAGTTCATCCTCAGATAATCTGCAAACTGTCCCAGGTTGAGCTCAAATACAACGATTCTTTTGAATTTCTTAAATACTTCCCGCACGTTTTTAGGGAATGGTTTGATATAGTTAAAACTTGCGAGGCTTACTTTAAAGCCGTCAGCTTGTAATTCCCTGGCAGATGTAACAAGATGACCATAGGTACCACCCCATCCAACCATAAGAAGATCTCCTGATGCTTCACCAAAAACAGTCAGATCAGGTATTTTTTCCACAACCTTTTCGACCTTTTCAGCCCTGATCTTAACCATTTCCTCATGATTTTCAGGGACATAAGATACGGTTCCTTTCATTGTTTTTTCCAGACCACCTATCCTGTGTTCAAGACCAACAGTCCCCGGAATCGCCCAGAATCTTGATAATCTCTCCGGATCACGAAAATATGGGTAGTAGGGTTCATCTGTTTTAACAGCTTTCGGAGGTTTTATTGCCGGCAGATCCTTCATTTTTGGGATTCGCCATGGTTCAGAACCGTTTGCGATAAATCCATCAGTAAGAAGAAGTACTGGTGTCATATGCTCGAGTGCGATCCTTGCAGCTTCAAAAGCAAAATGGAAACAGTTCGATGGAGTGCTGGCTGCAATAACTACAACCGGGCTTTCACCGTTCCTGCCATAAAGAGCCTGCATAAGATCGGACTGTTCTGTTTTAGTTGGGAGTCCGGTAGATGGTCCGCCTCTCTGGACATTCACGATAACGATCGGAAGTTCAGCCATCACAGCAAGGCCTATCGCTTCAGATTTGAGTGCTAAACCAGGTCCTGATGTTGATGTAACGGCCAGGTTGCCTGCAAAGCTGGCTCCCAAAGCCGAACAAATACCTGCAATTTCATCTTCTGCCTGGAAACTTTTCACTCCGAGATCTTTTCTTGCTGCTAGTTCTTCAAGAATACCTGTAGCTGGTGTAATAGGATATGACCCGATAAAAAGATTCAGTCCGGCTTTCTCAGAAGCTGCTATAAACCCCCAGGCAGTGGCAGTATTTCCGTTTATATTTCTGTACTTGCCTTTGGCTATCGGCGCCGGGTTAATTCTTACCGGAGTCAATGCTTCTATTGTTTCGCCATAATAATAACCTGCCCTTAAAGCAATTTTATTGGCTTCAATGACCTCAGGCTTACTTTTAAACTTTTTATCAAAATATTCCTCTGTATATTGAAGATCCCTGTCAAACAGCCAGTAGACCATACCCAGGGCAAACATGTTCTTAGTACGAAGAACACTCTTGGGATCAAGGCCCAGATCTTTCAATGCCTCTTTCACAATTGAGGTAATGTTGACTGCGATAATATTGTAATCCTCAAGCTTTTCTTCTTTAATCGGATCACTGATATAACCAGCCTTCTCTATGTTTTTATCTGTGAAATTATCTTTATCGTAAATAATAGTGCAGCCGGCTTTTATCCATCTGACATTAGCTTTTATAGCAGCAGGATTCATCGCTACCAGAACATCAGCATAATCGCCAGGTGTATTAATTTCTGAATGCCCAAGATGCACTGTAAAACCGGAAACTCCGCCAACAGTCCCCTGCGGTGCCCGGATCTCTGCAGGATAATCAGGGAAGGTCACAAGGTCATTGCCATAGAGTGCAGCTGTGTCAGAAAAAAGTGTTCCTGTCAGTTGCATGCCATCGCCTGAATCACCTGAAAATCGAATTACGACCTCCTCTTTTTCGACTATCTGTGAACTTTTACTCATAATACAGATTTTAATTTTTGATTTTCACTATTTTAAACACGTACATTGGACAATTGTTTACCAATGCATTGTGAAAAGCTGGAATATTGATTGATTCTAAATAGTTATAGTAAAATTTTTGTGTGACAGATCACAAAATTAATCTTTTAAAAATTTAATCTTCAACATATAGGATCATTTCTCATATGATTTTGATCATATTCAGGTAACGCCAGTTTTGAAGAAATGAATTAAACTATATTTGTCAGATAATTTAAATATAAATGGCACTGATTAAGGAAGTAAGGGGGTTTATTCCAAAAATTGGAGTTGGGTGTTTTCTGGCCGATAACGCAACAGTTATCGGAGATGTAGTAATTGGCGATTATTGCAGTGTATGGTTTAATACGGTACTCAGGGGCGATGTCAATTCTATCCGTATCGGGAATAAAGTGAACATCCAGGATGGCACTGTGCTTCACTGTTTATATCAAAAATCTGTTATTGAGATTGGCGATAATGTCTCAATCGGGCATAATGTTGTTATACATGG
>JAHEYW010000012.1:0-12118 GCA_023251395.1 Bacteroidales bacterium | reverse complement strand
GCAATAATACTTGATGATGCAGAAATTGGAGAGAACTCAATTGTCGCTGCCGGGGCGCTGGTACTGGCCGGTACTGATATCGGGTCGGGAAGTATCTGGGGCGGCGTGCCCGCAAAATTCATAAAGAATATTGAACCTGATCAGACAAAAAATATGATTGAAAGAATTGCAGACAATTACCTGATGTATGCAGGCTGGTACAAAAACGAATAACCAGTTCTAATTCCAGATATCGGCTTTTTTCAGATTTATCTCTCCCTCAAAGAACATTCTTGCGATCTTCTCAAAATAATCGGTGTAATCTGAAACGAAAAACTGATCTTTCAGAAATCCTTTATCATTTAGCAGGTTGTTCTTTTCGAGCGTTTCCCTCAGAACGGATGCGACAATTCTTGCTGAATCTACTACCTCAACATTAAAATTGAAGAACTTATTTATCTGGTTCCTGATAATAGGATAATGGGTGCATCCGAGAATAAGGGCCTGAATGTCTGACAACGAATCTGCAGAAAGATATGTTCTTATGATGGCATTACTGATATCATCAAAAATGAAGCCCTCCTCTATCATGGGTACAAAAAGAGGTGTTGCAAGTGAGACTATCTGAGTACCAGGAGATTTTGCGGCAACTTTCTGTGCATAGGTATCTGAGCTGATAGTCCTCTTTGTACCTATAACTCCTATTTTTTTGAAATTTCTGGTGCTTATATAGTCAATTACCGGGTTAATGACATCAATAAGAATTGTTTTACCGGCGTATTCCTCTTTTAAATAGTCGAAAGCAGAGGCTGTTGCGGAATTACATGCTATCAGAACTACTTTGGAATTATTGCTGAGAAGGAACTCTGTAATCTTTTCAGAATAGTATCTGATTGCTTCCTCCGATTTATCACCATATGGAAGATGAGCTGTATCTCCGAAGTATATCAGGTTTTCACCGGGGAGAATTTGTTTGATAGCATGGGCTACAGTCAGGCCTCCTACTCCGGAGTCAAATATTCCAATCGGTTGATCTTTCACTGGCTTAGAATATTTTATAGATAATACAGAAGTCACAAACTATTAAACAATATAAACCCCCTGTAAAAGGGGGTTAAAAATATCTATAGAAAACCTCTGAAAAGGTTTATTGCCCTATTTCAGACCCAGCTTTGCTTTTGCCTGAGGAAGAATGTTGGTACTTTTTGATTCATCGAAATAGAGAACCTGTCCTGCTGATACGTCAAAAATGTAGATATAACCACCCTCTTTACCGATATCCTGTACCGCCTTGTCTGCTTTTGCAACTATAGGCTGAATCAGAGATGTGTTCAAATCTGACAGTTTCTGCTGAAAGTTTGTATTGGAATCCTGAATCCTTCTCTGCATGTCGCTAAGCTCCTGCTCTTTAACCTGTTTTACAACATCTGTCAGGTTTTTTGCGTCCTTCTGGTATGCTTCAATTTTATTATTCAGTTCAACCTGCATTAATTCAAGTTGATTTGTCAGTTCCTTTGATGTTCTCTGAAGTTTGGCATTGGCTGAATCGAATTCCGGCATTGACTGTATAAGTGATGATTTGTTAATGTGCCCAAATTTAACATTCTGAGCTGATATAGTAATGCCAGCAAATATTGCTAATACTGCAATTAATAAAATTCCAAAAAATCTCTTCATATTATTGATTATTATGGTTTACAATTTCTGCAAAAGTAATTATTTAATTTTTATAACCTAATTTTTGTAACACCTGATCACTGATATCATACTTCGGGTTCGCAAAAAGTATATTTCCCCCTGCAGCTGAATCAAAAATCACTGCATAGCTGCCTTCAACTGCTATTTCCTTGATAGCTTTCAGTATCTCATCCTGAACAGGCTTCACAAGTTCTTCCCTCTTCTTGAACAATTCACCCTGCATTCCAAAATACTTATTCTGAAGGTCCTTTGCTTCTTTCTCCTTCGCAATGATTGCCTCTTCTCTTTTTGTTTTCATATCCTGCGACAGAAGCACAGATTCGTTCTGGTAGGATTTATACATCTGTTCAACAACTGCATAATTGTCAGCAACTTCCTTTTCCCACTGTTTGGAAAGTTTATCGAGTTGTTCCTGTGCAGTATTGAAAGCAGGAATATTTTTCCTGATATACTCAGTATCAACAAAAGCATATTTTTGTGCAAATGAAGCGGCTGAAGAAATCAGGATTACAAATGTAAGAATTCCTATTTTTTTCATAATCTGATCTTTTAAGTTAAACACTTTTAAAATTGCTGGCCAATAACAAAATGGAACTGTGATTTATTTGCACTGGGGTTGCCTGGAATTGCATCAAATCCATAACCCCAGTCAATTCCGAGCAAGCCGAACATTGGAAGATTGGCCCTTACTCCAATACCGGCCGAACGATTCATTCTAAATGGATTATATTCCTTAAGCTGGTACCAGGCTTTTCCTGATTCCAGAAAAGCCAGTCCATAGATAGTTGCCTGCTGATTCAGGGAAACCGGATATCTTAATTCAAATGTAATCTTAGAGTAAACATTACCGGACGGTGAACCATGTACCGGATCAGATGGGGTAAGTGAACCATTAGTATAACCTCTGAGGGCAATAACATCCCTGCCATAGAAGCTATATCCTGTCATGCCATCACCACCAAGATAAAAGTTCTCAAATGGGGAGGGGCCTATTTTGCTATTATAGAACCCTATATAGCCAAAGTTAAACTTGGCATTAAGCACCATTTTGTCATCCTTTGTTACAGGGAAGTAGTAATCAGCTTTAAAGGTCCACTTGTGGAATTCTATCCAGTTATACTTGACCTGATCGGTTGCATTTGTATAATCTACGCCATTAAACAGAGAATAAGGAGGGGTTATATCAAGTTGAAGTGTAAAGCTGGATCCACTTCTGGGGTAGATAAGGTTAGGTGCGGTCGAAAAACGCATAAGTCTTCCGGTAAGATATAACTCATTTGCAGCTCCGTTTGCGAAAAGGAACGAATATTGTGTATAATTTACAAGATTGTATCTCTGATAGTTTAACTGCCCGAAAATTGAGAACCAGTCGTCGGGCCATTCAAGTCTCTTACCCAGTCCAACAGAAACTCCGTCAATAGTCATTGCCTGCCGGCCGTCCTCACCTTTCTTCATTCCGTTTGTCATAAGAGCTCTTGTAAGAGAAATGGAAAAGTTATTCGGATTCTTGCCTCCGAACCATGGCTCAATGAAAGAAATATTATATGACTGATATATTTTCCCGTTGGTCTGGACTCTGAAATTAAGTGACTGGCCATCACCTGAAGGATAAGGTTTCCATTCTTTCAGTTTGAAGAAATTCTTCATCGCAAAGTTATTGAACCTCACTCCTACTGTTCCAACAAGCATACCGGCTCCCCAACCACCTGATATTTCAAACTGGTCATTTGCTCTTTCCTCCAGTTTATAAAGAAGGTCAACAGTCCCATTCAACTGATCAGGAATAGGCTGTGGAGCGATCTTCTCAGGATCGAAATGCCCCAGAACCCCTAATTGTCTTGTTGATCTCATTATTTTCTCCTTACTGAAAAGGTCGCCCGGCAGTGTATAAAGCTCTCTCCTTGCGACATGTTCATTTGTTCTGGTATTGCCGGAGATAATTACATTGTTTACATAAGCCTGATCTCCTTCGAATATTCTGATTTCCAGGTCAATTGAATCGCCCTCAACTTTTGATTCTACAGGTGTTAGCCTGGAAAAAAGGTAACCATTGTCAAGATATAACGAGTTTACAGCGTCTTCCTTAATAGTGAGCCTTTCTTCGAGGAGGGTCTGGTTAAGAACAGATCCTTTTTTAATATTAAGCGCGCGATCAAGAATTGCAGTCGGATAGATACTATTGCCAACCCATTTGATATCCCTGATAAAATATTGTTTGCCCTCATCCATTTTTATTACAAGCCCAACTCTTGAATCAGATACAGGGTAAATAGAATCTGAGAGAATAGTAAAATCTTTAAAACCATTGTCATTATAGAATGTTGTAAGCTTATCCTTATCCTCAGTGTATTTTGATGAGATGAATTTTGATGATCTGAAGAAATTCAGGTTCTTGATTTTTGTACCCTTAAATTGTTTCCTGAGTTTCCTTGGTTCGAAACTGTCATTTCCAATAAAGGTAATTGAGCTTACTTTAACTTTCTTTTTCTTATCGACATTTACAGTTAGTATCACATTATTGGGCTGATCAGGATCATCCTTTTGAATGAAAGTCACAGCTGTGTTCATATAACCTTTATCAATAAAATGATCCTTTATGATCTTTTCAGTCTTATTAAGTACAAATGCTGTGACCTGTGAACCGGCAGGTAAAGAGATCTTATCAGTTAGGTCCTGTACTTCAGATGTCTTCAATCCGTTGATTTTCAAAGAGGAAAGTCGTGGCCGTTCAGCCAGGTATATGTCAAGGGTGATTTTATCACCTTCAATTTTTGTAATTGTGATCCTGACATCGGAAAACAATCCCTGCTCCCATAATTTTTTTGCGGCATTGGTAATAGCTTCACCAGGCACTGAGATTTCTTTGCCAATCCTTAAACCTGAAATACCAATTAAAGCGTTTGAATCAAGGAATTTAACCCCTGAAATTGTTATATTCTCTATTGTATAATCGTTCGGAGAAAGATAATCGACAATCTCTTTTTTCTCCTGTGCTCTTAAAGGCAGAAAGAGAAAAGCTGCCATCAGAGCTAACAAAAATTTCTTGTTCCTTATAAAAATCATCATTTCCTTAATTTTCCAGTACCTGTTCACTAGTTTTTCCAAAACGTCTCTCTCTCTTCTGGTAATCAATAATTGCTTTATATAGCTCTTCCTTACCAAAATCGGGCCAAAGTAAATCCGTAAAATACAATTCAGTATAGGCAAGCTGCCAGAGCAAGAAATTACTAATTCTCAATTCACCGCTTGTCCTAATCATTAATTCAGGGTCAGGGATATCTTTTGTAGTCAGATATTTTTCAAAAATTCTCTCATCAATTTTATCAGGATCGATATTTCCTTTTTGTGCCTCATGCGCAAGTTTCTTAGCCGCATTAACAATTTCCCACCTTGAAGAGTAGCTCAGTGCAATAACCAAAGTAAGGCCTTTGCAATCTGCTGTAACGTCAATAGTTTTAATAAGCCTTTTCCTGACATCATCGGAAAGTCTGTTAACATCACCAATCGCTTTCAGTCTTATATTGTTCCTGAGGAGTGTGTCAGTTTCGCTATTTAGCGACTGCACCATAATATCCATAAGGGCAGAAATTTCATCATCCGGTCTTCCCCAGTTTTCGGTTGAGAAAGTATAAAGAGTAAGGTATCTCAACTGCAGTTCGGCAGCACATTCAATAACCTCCCTGACAGCTGTAACTCCCTGCTGGTGACCGAAGACCCTGTCTTGTCCGCGCTGCTTTGCCCAGCGTCCGTTGCCATCCATAATGATAGCAATATGAACAGGCAATCTCTGATTATCTATTTTATCCTTTAGTGACATCAGTCAGCGTCTTCTTGTTTTTTTTGTATCTCCGTATGCCGGGCATCCTGCCAGTCTGTTGTATATTTTCCAGGTCAGTGCCAGGCCGACAAAAGAATACCAGTCATTATTATGAATCCAGCCATGATCAGCAGGAGCCACCTCATCTTTTAAGCCGTCAAAGTTATCATAAAATGTTTTACGAAAACCATATTCAGCTTCCAACCCTAATTTTTTGTAAAAATTAATCTTAAAACCGAGAGAAAATGGAATAACCGGATGAACGTTCAGTCCTGAGGCGATTATTGAAACTGCACCAATCCCAGCAGCAAAATAAGGTGAATAATTCCATCGTTTTCCCTGAGTGGAATATGGAAGAAAATTAAATTCAAACTGGGCTGATAATTCAGCAATGCCTTCTGAGAATGATTTAGCTCTTGCTTTCTGAAAGTCATTATTGAAATCAAGGTCATTTCCCCTTATACCGCCTGTAAAGACACCGATCCTCAATGCCTCTCTGGGGTGCAAATTATACCTGTAAAAGAATCCACCGGCTGGTAAAGGTGAGTAAAGCTGTTTTCCCGGATTTATGTCACCCATATAAAACGATACTCCGCCGAAAACACCATAATCAGCATTTCTTTGACCAGAGCCGGGCAAAGAAAAAAGGGTAAGAAGAAATAAGCTTACAATAATTCTCATCAAATAGGGAAACCGGTTCAAAATCTGCGTTTATTCAGGAATAATGGCATTCCCGAACTATTTGTCTTAAGTTTGTAAACAAAACAAACGTTTAAAAAATAATAAACGTCATTTGAACTCGAATATTGTGATGTATAACCGTCAAGGTAATCTGAAAATGTATAACGTCCCCCTAGCTCCAGGCCAAAGGTATATTCAGGACTAAAAAGAAGATTTACTCCGAGTCCAGCTGGTATAACCGGTGTAAATCCTTTATGCTTCATGCCTTGTGCAGCTAATGCAGCATTTAATTTTGCATTGTAACTTAGTCCGCCAGCACCGGCAAATGCGTAGAATTCGAGTGTTTCAAGAAGTCCGGAAGACCTGACTGTTCTGCCCTGGCTGAATAAATAACTGTCACCCAGACCGCTCTTGATAAAATAATACTCAGCTATAAATGAGGGTTCAATTATGGTTGTCTTTGCAGAAAATCCCCTTCCTTCATTAGAACCACGGGTATCTGTAGCATTGAGTTTGCCATAGGCTATATTGAATCTGACATTAAGATCTCTGACAATTTTGTATTTCACCCCGCCGCTTATATTATATCTTGTCTGGTGCAGGCTGATATCCTTCAAACCAATAATGTTCTTTCCTTTGGAAAAACCGCCGATATCTCCGAAAAACTGGGTCGTACCGATTCCGGCAAATGCTTCCAACCTTTTTTGTTTCCATATCTCCTGTGCATCAGACAGATATGCAACAAAGGCTAACATTATGATAACTAAAGAAAATCGTTTCATGATCATAACTGCTTATTAAGAAACACAAAGATAATAAAACAATTCTTAATTTCTTTTATCAGCACCCCACATTAGCTTATTTCTCAGGGTACTATAGAAGTCCAGACCTTTCAGGTTCACAGTATTTATTTTGCATCCCGATTGAACAATTTCAATATCCTTACCAAATTCCACCCGTCTTGAACGAAAATCACATGTAATAAGAAATTCTTTGATCCTGCCCTCAACAGTCATCTTCAATCTGCATTTCCCGCTTATAACAATTGGTCTGATTGTAAGATTATGAGGTGAGATCGGCGAGATAATAATGCTTTCATCCTCAGGTGACAGAATTGGTCCTCCAACACTTAGATTATATGCGGTGGATCCTGTGGCAGTTGATACAATAAGGCCGTCAGCCCAGTAAGTATTAAGATATGTACCATCAACATAGACATTGATTGTTATCATACTCAGGTCGGCTTTCTGGATGGTAATCTCATTTAATGCAATAGAACCTGAGTTCCCGAAAAGATCTTCAGGTTTGGAAAGCTCAAGAAGAGACCTCTTTATTATTTCATAATCTCCTTTATATAAAAGGTCAAGTGAATGATTTATTTCCTCTTCAGAAATATTGGCAAGAAATCCAAGACGCCCGGTATTTATTCCTGCGATGGGGATCCCAAGATCCCTGACTTTCAGCATAGTCTCAAGAAATGTTCCGTCTCCGCCTACGCTCAATACCAGATCAGGAAGCCCCGAAAGGTCTTTCAGATCAGTAAAGGTTTCTATCAGGTCACCACATGGACAGACAGCTTTTCCGGCTTGTTGTTCATATAACTGAATTCTGATTCCAGATCCGCAGAATTCATTTATAAGCCTCATAATCACATCCCTTGTTCTGGAATTATCCTCTTTACCGTATATAGCTACCCTTTCAAGCATACGATCAAATATTCAGGTATTTCATGAACATATCGAACCTTTCACTGTAAAAACGATCCATTGCATCGTCAGATGTTATCCATGTTCTTACTTCATAATTATATCTTTCAAATGTTCTGATAACAGATGAAAGTTCATTGGAATTAACTTTTAAAGTTACTTCAATTCTGGTTGATTCGGGTGGAGAAGTAATATACAGACTCAGCACTTTAACATTATTTCCTTCAATTATCTGGGCGATCTGAGAAAGCGAATAGTCCCTTTCAAGAAGTTCAAGGACAATTATTCCTCCCGGCTGGTCCATTGAAGAGATCCCTGCAACATGTCTGATAAGGTCATTAGTAGTTATCGACCCCTTATAATGATTGTTTTCATCCAGAACCGGAATAACTGTCAGTCTAAGCTTTGAAACCAGGCCAATGACCTCAAAAAGATGCTGATCTGTGGTGACATAAGGTTTAAAGAGTGTAAGCTTGTGATTTCCAATTGGTTCTTCAGGTTGATTCATATCATAAATATCCGCATCCGATATCAGCCCAAGGAAATCCTGGTTATTAACTATTGGCAGATGAGAAATTCTGAATATCTCCATCCAGTTAAGGGCAGTCTGGCCGGTATCTGAAGTCTTCAGCGATGGTATAATTTCTGATATAAGGTCTTTTGCGATCATTATATTATATTACTGTATATATGCAACAGATTCGTTCTATTGTTTGTTCTATCCGGAATCTTTAATTCATATCAATTTTGTGCACAGTATTTAATTTTCACCTAAAATAAGAAAAAAAACAGCAGTTGTTGTAATTTTGCGTCACATTAAAATGATGAAATAAATTACAAAAATACAATATGACAAAACTAAGTGTCAATATTAATAAGATTGCGACAATCAGGAATGCCAGAGGGGGTAATATTCCTGATGTAAGACTTGCAGCTATTAACTGCCAGAAATTCGGAGCTGATGGTGTAACAGTCCATCCCCGTCCAGACCAGCGCCACATCAGATTTTCGGATCTCTATGAAATAAAACCAATAATTACAACCGAATTCAATATCGAAGGTTACCCCTCTGAAGATTTTATCAGGCTTGTAATTTCAGTGAAACCTGATCAGGTTACTCTCGTTCCTGATCCGCCTGATGCTGTGACTTCCAATTCAGGATGGGATACAGTGAAAAACAAATCTTTACTTACAGATATCATTTCGAGGTTCACGGAAGCCGGAATAAGAACATCGGTCTTTGTAGATACAAACCCGGTAAATATCGAAACTGCCGCTCTTACAGGAACAAACAGGGTCGAATTATATACCGAACCCTTTGCAAGGTTATTTCCGGAAAATCATGAAAATGCCATCAGCCCATTTATTGAAGCTGCAACAATTGCACGGGAATGCGGGCTGGATCTGAATGCCGGACATGATCTTAATCTGGATAACCTTAAGTTCTTTCATGAAAAGATTCCATGGGTCAAAGAGGTTTCAATTGGTCATGCCCTGATTTCTGACGCTCTTTATCTGGGTCTGGAAAACACTATCCAGATATACAAAAGACAACTATCTGACTGATTGGAGATGAAGCTATTCTGCAGAAAACTCGGATCTGGTCCACCATTAATGATACTTCATGGACTATATGGTTCATCTGATAACTGGTTGACTATTGCCAGGGCGATATCTCATAAATTCACTGTTTATCTGCCCGATCTAAGGAATCATGGACAATCACCTCAAAGTCCCATTCATGATTATGATTCAATGAGTCAGGATATTTATGAATTAACTGAGGACCTTCAACTAAAGAATTTTAGCCTTGCCGGGCATAGCATGGGGGGAAAAATTGCTGTGAATTTTACCAGAAAGTGGCCTGAAAAAATAAGTCATCTGATAGTAATGGATGTCTATCCTTTTAATAAATATGATCCTGACAGCAGGTTTTATTCTGAACATAAACAGATCCTCGACAGTCTAAGATCAATTGATCTTAAAGGAATCACAAGAAGAGCTGATGCTGAAATATTTATAAAAGAGAAAATTAATACTGAAAGAATACGGAACCTTGTACTCAAAAACCTTTCGAGGTTACCCGACAATACTTTCGCGTGGAAGATTAATGTAAATTCACTGCATGGTAATCTTGGCAACATTGTAAATGGGTTAAAAGAGCCTGAGAAGGGAGAAGCAATAACCGGGTTTCCTGTACTTTTCGTAAAGGGGGAATTATCAGACTATCTATCAATCGAGGAAATGAAGACTGTCAGGATTCTGTTTCCTGCTGCCGAATTGATTGTTATAAGGAATGCCGGTCATTGGTTACATGCAGACAATCCGGAAGCTATTGCTGAGATTTTTCTCAACCTCTTCTGATACAGTTAACTGAATGAAGTAACCGATTCAATCTTGTCGGGGTTGATCTGAGGATGATTCATAAATCTTAAAAGTATCCTTGCGACAGCAAGAACATCCTTCTCACAATAAGTTACGATCCTTTTAATATCTTTTTCTTTCCAGTAGACATCTGCAATCATACTGCCATCTATGTCATCTTTTGGTGAAGGAAAGCCAAGAATAGCTGACAATAATTCAAGAGAAGTATAACTTTTATAATCACCGAATTTCCATAGTTCCATTGTATCAAGCAGTTTGATCTCCCATGGTTTCTTTCCGGCATTATCGAGTATTTCCGGAATCTGTATTTCATTAACTATCATCCTTCTGGCAATATATGGATAGTCAAATTCCTTCCCGTTATGCGCGCAAAGGATTGCCTCTTTATTTCTTGAAACCTTAATCAGCATAGAAGCGAACTCATTCAGAAGCAGTTTTTCATCATCGCCAAAGAATGATTTGAGCCTGAAACTAACAGGATCTTTATCCCTGAGCATCCCCACGGAGATACAGATGATCTTACCAAACTCTGCATATATGCCTGCCCTTTGAAATACATCTGCAGGGGACTGTTCTTCTGATCTGAATGTTGAAGATTTTTTTTCCCACAAATGCATCATACCGGTTTCCATCTCATCATACTCAGGAGTCGCAGGAACTGTCTCTATATCAAGGAAGATAATATCGGAAGGATTGATATTGGTGAGCATAGGGTCAGTTATTTTCTTTCAGAAGATGATTTTCAATTATTGAGATCAGAACTTCAATACCAACCTGGTTTTGTCCGCCACCCGGAATAATAACATCCGCATACCTTTTTGATGGCTCAATAAATTGAAGATGTGATGGTTTGACAGTATCATGATATCTTTCCAGAACCTTCATTACCGATCTCCCTCTTTCCTCAATATCCCTTGTGATCACTCTGCCCAGCCTGTCATCTGCATCAGCATCAACAAAAACCTTTATATCCAGAATTTCGCGAAGGCCACTATCTGTAAGAATAAGAATTCCTTCAACGATTGCTACTCTGGCCGGCTTTACAGTGATAGTCTCTTTTGATCTGAGACAGGTAAGGTAAGAATAAACAGGCATCTCAACCGACAGCCCTGATTTCAGTAATTTCAACTGTTCAATCAGAAGCGGGAATTCAACGGAATCCGGATGGTCAAAATTAATTTTCTGCCTCTCTTCAAGAGTAATATGTCCATTATCCTTATAATATGCATCCTGCGGAATGACAATAACCTCATCATTGGTAAGCACTTCCTTTATTTTTTTCACCACTGTTGTTTTTCCCGATCCTGTTCCTCCAGCAATACCAACAATAAGCATAATTTTATATTTTTGTAGTTTCAATTTGTAACCAAAAATAATAATTAATACTGCATCAAAAAATAAATTGTTCTAAAGGGTATATTCTTGCTGATCATCAGAAAAAAAGATCCTGAATATACCGATGAATAACCTGGAAAGGGGGAATAAAATTAAAAAGGCAGATGACTGAATTATATCCGATAAAATTTGAACCGATATTAAAAGACAAAATATGGGGTGGAAATTCCCTTGTTAAATACTATGGAAAGAAAGCGGATCCTAAACGACTAATCGGGGAAAGCTGGGAGATCTCCGGAGTTCAGGATAATTTATCGGTTGTAACAAATGGTTTTCTTGCCGGGAACAACCTTGAAGAGATTATTGAGGTTTATATGGGCGACATTACTGGTGATGATGTCTTTGAAAAGTTTGGGATTGAATTTCCGTTGCTGATAAAACTGATAGAGGCAAAGCAGGATCTGTCTGTCCAGGTACATCCTGACGATAAGCTGGCTTTAGAAAGGCATAATGCTTT
>JAHEYW010000011.1 GCA_023251395.1 Bacteroidales bacterium | reverse complement strand
AGACAACCCGTTACCTATCGGGCATGATCAGACAATCTCACAACCATTCATCGTGGCTTATATGACTGACCTGGCCAAGCCAACCAGGAAAAAAAAGGTCCTTGAAATTGGCACAGGCTCTGGTTATCAGGCTGCTGTTCTGGCTGAAATTGTGGACACTGTTTATACAATCGAGATCATTCCCGAGCTTGCAAAACAGGCTTCTGCACGTTTATTGAAAATGGGTTACAAAAATATTGTTACAAAACTAGGTTACGGTTACAAAGGCTGGAAGGACCATGCCCCCTTTGACATTATTATGGTTACAGCTGCTGATGATCACATTCCACAACCATTAATAGACCAGCTGGCAGAGAATGGCCGGCTGATAATGCCAATCGGCCCCCCATCCTCCGCCCAACAGCTGGTACTTGCGATCAAAAAGAATGGTAAGATCGAAAGCCAGAAAATGACAATGGTAAGGTTTGTACCTCTACTTCACGGAGATATATAATTATAAAAACAAAGAATATGGAATACTATGCAATACAAAAACTGAAGGATGTATGGGGGAAGAAACCATGTGATCATCCTAAACTTGAAAAAATCTACTATACAGGAGCTTTTCTGACAGTCTATTGTTGTACGCAATGCGGGGAGGAATTTACAATCGCTCAGAAAATGGAAATGGAAGAGACCCGGAAAGAGGTGAAAACATTATAATATAATATACAATGGACCTGACAAAAACAACCACAGCCTTCGAATTAAAAGGCTTCGAAATCTCCCGCAATCTGGGAGTGGTACGAGGGATTCTCGTAAGATCAAGATCAATATTCGGAACAATTGGCGCAAGTTTCCAGACACTTCTTGGTGGTAACATCACTATCCTGTCAGAATTATGTGAAAAAACACGACAGGAGGCCTTCGAAATCATGGTACAGCATGCCGAACATCTCGGTGCAAATGCTATTATCGGAATACGTTATGAATCCACCGAGATCTTCCAGGGGGTCACTGAAGTTTTATGCTATGGAACCGCTGTTTATGTTGAAACTAAAAAATAATATAACAATATAATACGAGCTTTATGGAAAAGAAAATTTTTATCGTCTCTTTAATTCTAGTTCTTCTGACCATCACTATTTCTGCACAGTTTAAAGCATCAGGAGTGAAATGGGACGAAAGCTATACGTTTGATCTGAATAATGTTACGAAGATTGAGTTTTATCAGAATGGTAAACTTATGCGTACTATGACCTATCGCACATGCTATCAGTCAGACGGAGACAATTTTGATGTAAAATATATGCCTGAAGGAAGAGGAATGGCGTTTGAGACAATACTTGACAAGAAGAATCAGGTTGGTATTCAGATTATGGGCGTACCACAAGCTCCTAATACCACCTATAACGCCGGAGCATACAAGTATGTTCCTGATAATGAGCTTAAAAAGCTTGATCTTGTCGCAACTTCAGAAACCAAAAGCATCGCAGGCTTCAATTGCAAGAAATACACTTATACATATCAGAAGATCTTCGGTGAAGTCTGGATAACTGATGAAGTCAACCTGTCAAATGATCTTGGAATGTTCCGTTCCTGTAAGATGATCGCAAAACATAATACGCTTTCAGTACCTGGTTTTGTTATGGAAATGACAACAGAAGATGCAAAAGGCGGCAAAACTCTTATGACAACAGTTTCTTTAAAGAATCAGGAAAAATATACTGTAAATTTGAAAGGAGTTGATATGAGTACCGCTATCAATAAGGTAAGCTACTTTATTATTAACCTATAAGTAGTATATTGAAAAAGGGTTCTAACGTCACCTTATTACTTCTAACTTCTAACTTCTAACTTCTAACTTTTTACTTTTTACTTTTTACTTTTTACTTTTTACTTTCTTCGTCCTCCGACTTCACCGGACGAAGTCCTGCTACGTCGGGCGAAGTCCGAAGTCTTCTTTGACCTGCATAGCTTTAGCGAAGGATGTGGCGAAGGAGGATTTACTTTATATCAGAAAAGGCGCCTTCAGCGCCTTTTCGTGATTCCGCCGCGACTCGAACGCGGGACCCACAGCTTAGAAGGCTGTTGCTCTATCCAACTGAGCTACGGAACCAAATTCCGGATGCAAAAATAAATTAATTTTCAATATCTGCAACGTACAGGAAATGAATCATGAATTAACTTTGACGCTTTACCATAGATGCAAAGGCCTTAATTCAGCTCTTATACTGTAACCTGTAGTCACTTGGTGATATTCCCACCAGTTTTCTGAATTGTTTGTTAAAATTAGAAATACTTGCAAACCCGCAAAATATAGCAATTTCATTTACCTGATCTTCTGTTTCACGAAGAAGATAGCAGGCTTTATTGGTCCGTACCTGATTCAGATATTCAACAAAACCGGCTCCACTGTTCTTCTTAAAATACCTGCTGAAAGAAAATGGGCTCATCTTGGCAATATGGCTTATTTCTTCAAGAGAGATTTGTTTTGCATAGTTTTCCCGAATATAAGTATAAACATCAGTCATTTTTTTGTTTCCCTTTTCGTCGAAAGCTACTTTGTAGTTTTCTGAACAAAGGGGTCTCCTCTTTTCAGAATTTGAAAGTATTCTGAGTATTGTAAAAAACTCAATCAGTTTATCCAGGCCATTAAGCTCCACCATTCTCTCAAGATGCTTTTCTGCCTGCTTTGCTTCCTGCACAGAGAAGGCGATCCCTCTTTCCGCTTCAGCGAAAAGAATTTTCGGATTGCGCATTTCAAACTGATTGAGAAAGCTGTCACCAAGAGAATTAATACTGAAATGGACCGAGATACCATGATTCTCGGGTACCGTTCCATCCACCTTGTAATGATTCCAGCAGTGAGGTATATTACCGGCAATGAGCGTCATATCCCATTGATCGAATAGTTCAACATTGTCACCAATAATCCTGGTGCCATAACTTTTGGTATTAAGGGTTAATTCAATTTCAGGGTGGAAATGCCAGAATCCACCGCTGTCATTTAAATAATCAGCCCTGAAACCTGCTTCTTCTCCAACAGGAATCTTTTCTAACTCGGCTAGCATATTTTTGAAATTAATTGGCGTCCATTAAATTAAACAATATTTTACCAATGAATCGCAATATATTCCAAAAATTTTATGGGATATATACGATTATGCAAAACTTCCGGATCCACACCATGAATAAATTTTTAAAGATAACAGAGAACAATGTTCTCAATTTGACATGATATTTTCGTTAACTAATAATTAAAGATGCCCATATTATTAATTGAACTCATCTTGAAGTACTGATAGTTTATAAAAAAAGGGGAAATTTGAAATAAATATTTTGGATTTTAAATGATATTAATTTAACTTTGGTTCACAGCTTTAAGCTAAAAATATAAGAGGAGAAGAGAATTGGTTGGGATGTGAAAATCACAGGATTGTATTGCAGACATTGACTTTCACATTTGGAACCTAAGGATTAGCGCCAGCTTACCGGGTTCCGTCCTTTTATCAGACAGTAGACACAGGGATTATCTCAAAAATAAAGCCCGCTCCTGATTTTCACAACCACCCTCTCTCCTCTTTTTTTTTGAATTTATAATTCATAAAACTTTTTAAAAACTCAAGTTAATTCTACTTTGACAGATTTGAAAAATCAACCTGTTTTGGACTTTAATCCTGACTGGAACAGGTTGATTTTTCAGCTTGCTCCCTTTAGGGTCGGGGTAGACAAGCTGAAAAATCAAATTAAAAGGTAATCAGTTAAAAAATAAGTTATATTTGAACGAATTCTGAAATTGGGAAACTTAAGGGATCTATTCCTGCAATAGAAATAATATTCATGAGAACATATATCCGCAGAAGGGATAAGAACGACCAGCTTGTAATAGTTTATGGTGGCTGGGGTACAGATGAAAACGTTTTTTTACCACTTTGCAATGATGATTTTGACTTCATCCTTTTCTATAATTATTCAGCTGATGAAGCTCTTGTGCTTCCTGAAATGAAAACTTATTCCAGAATTTCACTTATTGGCTGGTCGCTTGGAGTCTGGGCTGCAGAATATCTGTTGCCAAAAACCGGCATTAAACCAGATATAACTATCGCGGTAAACGGAACCCCGGTACCGGCTGATGATAAGTTTGGAATTCCTCTAAACGTTTTTGAAGGAACACTGAATAATATTACCGAAGAAAATATGGAAAAGTTCTACCTCAGAATGTTTGGAGATAAACGAACCTATAAACTTAATAAAGACAGGATTCCATCAAGAACAGTTAAATCCCTCCATGATGAATTGAGGTGGCTTTATAACCGGATTATGGAACAAAAAGATCCTGGTTTCAGATGGGACTATGCAGTAACAAGTGAAAATGACAGGGTTTTCCCCTCAAAAAACCTGAACGATTACTGGAAAAAAGAAATAAATACAAAACATATTATCCTTCCGATGTCACACTATCTGTTCCATGAATGGAGATCATACACAGATTTTATTCAATTCGTGACCGACTATGATAAGGGCCCAAAACCATTGAGAAAGAAGATTAAAGATCTCTAACAAGAATATTTGACCCCGATTTTGCAATAATTTTATCATTCTTAGCCAGCATCTCCGTAATTTTCTCAAAATCTCGGTTCCTGATAACAATCTCCCTGCCAGTACCTTTATTATCGAGACGCGAGAGAATGAGACTCACCGAAATTGAGTTAATGTCCATTGCAGGCTGAAACAGTCTCTCTTTTTCGCTTACAAGATGCACATAAGAAACAAGGTGAATCGCATTCAGATCCTGAATAATATCACGGACAAGCCTTACAGGGATCTTTAATTTCGAAGAAATTTCTTCAGAGCTGAGAGGCTTCAGACCTTCTGCAAAATTTTTAACTATAAGATTCATTATAAGAAGAGTAAGTGCTCTTTTCTGGTGGTAGCTTATATTCAATGCACTATATTCAAACTCATAACGTGAAACATTCTGATTTGCAAAAGAAATTTCTGCTCCAAGCAATACAATTATCCAGCTGCTCTGGAGAAGTATTATAAACAAAGGTAATGCGGCAAAACTTCCATATAATGTCCCAAGCTTTGATAGTCCAAATTGCAGATCAAAATAGGCCCAGAGAAGTAGCTGCAGGATAGTCCCTGAAATTATACCTGCAACAGTAGCTGACCAGAATTTAACCTTTGTATTAGGCATAATAATAAAAAGCACAGTAAGTACCAACCAGGTAAGAAGATATGGCAACAATTTGATAAGAAATGAAATAACGGGTTTGAAAAAGTCAAGAATTGGTGCTTTTTCCATAAACTCGGTGAATTGGGTATTTACAAAAACAGTTGTACTGCTTGATACAATAAGAAATATGGGAGCAATAAGCATCAGCGTCAGGTAGTCTGTAAATTTTCTGAACCATGGCCGCGATATCTTTATCTGCCAGATATCGTTAAAAGAACTTTCAATCCGGTTCAGAAGTGACATCACCGACCATAACAGGACAAGAATACCTATGCCGGCAATATAACCTCCGCTTGTCTGTTTTAATGCATCCTGACCAATCTGTATCAAACGTACAATCAGATCTCTGTCCTGCAAATTGGATTTTTCAAGGATAAGCTGCTCAAGGTATTCATCGAATCCAAAACCTTTTGCAATTGCAAATGCAATGGCAACAACCGGGATTATTGAAAGAAGGGAATAAAAAGTCAGTGCACTGGCTCTAAGCTGAACTTTATCTGCAAGAAAACCTCTGCCTGCAAGTATAACAATCCTTAACTGTTTGATAAATATCTGTCTGCGGTTTGAAAGCTCTGAAGGAGGTGTATGCCAGATATAATCATTAATTTTCTTTACCCTGTCAAGTACCCAGATAACCGGATTAGTCATGATTTGCCTTTTTAAAATTGCTATAATCCATAATAACTGCCTATCAAATATACGAAATAGTGTCTTAAAATTATTGTTACATTCACTACCGATTTGGTAAAGCCCGATGAAGACTGAGATATTTGAATTTAATGAAGGAGCCAGAAAGGCAGATGGTATTGCAGTCATTATTGACGTTTTCAGAGCATTTTCAGTAGCCTGTTACGCTTTTGACTCTGGTGCTGTTCAGTATATAGCCGTCGGTGAACCTTCGGCTGCATTTAAGCTAAAGGAAAGATACCCTGACGCAATTCTTGTTGGCGAAAGAAATGAAAGAAAGATAGCCGGTTTTGATCTTGGAAACAGTCCGACAGAAATTTTACAGCATGATCTTAAAGGAAAGACCATTATTCATACAACTACTGCGGGTACTCAGGGACTGGTAAACGCTCAAAACGCATCTGCAGTTATAACAGGTAGCCTTGTGAACGCGGCGGCAATTGTCAGGTACATTACTTCATTATCCCCTGATAAAGTATCACTTGTTGCAATGGGTTACAGAGCTGAAGTATCAGCAGATGAAGACATTCTGTGTGCAAGGATAATTTCTGAAAGACTGAATAACAACTATAAGAATTATATAGATGAAATCAGCCAGTTGAAAACCAGTTCAGGATGCAGGTTCTTTAATCCCCTCAATCTGGAATTCTCACCCCCCACCGATTTTTTTCTCTGTACCATGCTTGACAGATTCAACTTCGTTTTAAAAGCTGAACAAAGGCATGATGGGAATATTACGTTGATAAAAATTGATATCTGATGAATCGTGACTAAAAGATAGGAATGATGTTCCTTCTCCTGTGAATTTCACGATAAGTGCAGAAAAGCGATATTCTGTACAATGCAAAAAGCAAAAGAGATGCATCCGATGAATCCAGCTTTATCTCCATCCTGTCGCGGTAGTTAATGTAAACACCTGCCAGTATTCGTGTCAGGTGCAGGCGATTCAACCTGTTGTAAGTTCTTAATAAAGGGACACATGAAGTAAAAACCCGTTTATCAGTTACCTTATCATACAAATGACTTAGATTCTCTATGCTGCGTTTAGTCTTATCAATAAATATCCTGTTGGTCTCCAGCCCTTCATGAATAAGAGTATTGTCAATATGGAGAATATTAATCCCGGCCTTTTTCAGCTGATAACCAAGAAGGGTATCTTCATGTCCATATTGTTTCAGCTCTTCATTGAACCTGATCTTTGAAAATACAGATTTTTCAATCATAACATTGAAAGTAGTAAAGCCAAGATGAGGACTTTTATTCCTTTCAGTGGCTTTAATCTGTTCATTCTTCCGGCCGAATTTCCATCTGAGGATCTTATCCGGATCACCCGGAGGCGAGTCATTATAAGAAATCCCCCCGCAAATGACCCTGGCAGTGTTTATCATGGGAAGCCAGCCTGACAGATATGACTCAGCAGTTCCCTTTATCATTGTATCAGCATCAATAAAAAGCAGCCAGTCTCCTTTAGCTTCAAGAGCCAGTTTATTTCTTATTGCAGCTCTTCCAATATTTTTTTCTGAAACAATTACCCTGACATTCGGGCTTTCAAGCTGTAGATATTTACTACGGAAATCATTCGATGAACCATTATCTCCTATTATGATCTCGCAGTATTCCGGCACTCTCTCAAGGCCATCCCTCATACTATGGACAAGTGCGACAATATCATAATCTTTGACCGGGATAAGGATTGAAATCATTATTTGCTAAACTGTCCAAGGTTTGTGAGTCAAAAGTACAACATATTTCCCAATTTGCAATTTCGAATTAATTTGGCAGAGAAATTGCATTGACTAAATTTGTATTGTAACAGTTTTAAAATTTCCAGATGAGAAAAATACTTTTATCATCATTTCTGCTTTTTCTGGCTGTCTGTGTTTCCGGTCAGGATAAAAAGCTGTACGAAATCTCAATTGAAATAAAAGGACTAACTGATTCAACCATATACCTTGCCTATCATCTTGGGGACAAACAATATTTAAAGGACTCACTGAAGCTCGATAAATATGGACATGGTGTCTTTTCCGGGAAAGAAGTGCTTCCTCAGGGTATCTATATGATTGTTATCCCAGGAAGAAGATATTTTGAAATGCTTATTTCAAACGACCAGGTCTTCTCTTTGTCATGCAATTTCTCAGATTATTTCAACACTCTTAAATTCTCGGGAACAGAGGAGAATTCGGCTTTCATTGATTACCAGAGAAAATGGATTAGAATGCAGGATGAGGCTGGTAAGATCGTAAACAGACTTCAGGCAAACAAATCAAACAAGGATTCAACTTTGGTTCTGAATGACATGAGAGTTAAAATTGAAGAAAAGATGAAAAATTTTCTGAACGAGGAAATTGAAACCAATAAGGGAACACTTTTAGCTGCACTTCTCAAGTCAATGCTTCCTATTGATATGCCGGAGATAAATCTTCCTCCCGATACTCATAACCCAGACTCTGTAAAGTGGGCAATGTCATATAATTATAGTGTCAGTCATTTCTTTGACAATATTGACCTGACTGATGAGAGGCTTCTAAGAACGCCTATACTTCAAAGCAAATTGAATTTCTTTTTCACTAATGTTGTCCTTCAGTTATCAGACTCTATAAACAGGCAGATTGATGTTGTAATAAATAAATGCAGCAGAAATTATAAGGTATTTCAGTTTGTCGCTGTATATCTCTTTAACCATTTTCGTGAAAGCGAAACTATGGGACATGATGCCATAATGGTTAAGCTGGCAGATGATATTTACCTTTCAGGAAAGGCCGATTGGACAACAAAGGAATGGCGCGACAATTTGAAAAAAGATGTTGACAGAATAAGACCAAATCTGATCGGCGTAAAAGGCCATGACCTCATAATGGATACATTTACAGGCAAATATGCTTCTCTATATGATATCAACAAAGAGTTTACAATTCTCTATTTCTGGGAGCCTAACTGCGGCCATTGCCAGGAAGCAACGCCAAAACTTAAAGCATATTATGATAAAGTGAAAAACCAGGGATTTATTGAAGTATTCACTGTTTGTACAACTGCCGAAAGGGATAAATGGGAAAAGTATATCAAAGACAATAACCTTACCTGGATAAACGGGTGGTATCCAAAGAGAGTGACAAATTTTGATTATTATTATAACGTACAATCCACTCCAACGGTGTATATTCTGGATAAAAATAAGGTGATTATCGCAAAAAAACTCCCAGTTGAAAGTATTGAAGGTTTCATTGACAACTGGAGAAAATATAAAAATTGATTATCTGCTTGAAACAAGCCAGTTTACAAGATCATATAGCTTATAAAATTCCTTACTGGTATTACGTGCTGTAACTTTCCAAATATTTTTTCCCGCATAACTGAATACGTCTATTTCAATATCTGAATACTGACCTGAAACAGAGAATCCAGCCCTGTTTATCGCTTTCTCTGTCCAGATCCTCATATTGCCTTGGCCATTAACCTTGACCTTCCCGCTTATTAATGTTCTGAAAGTAAAATTGCCATCCTTATTATTAAATTTTACTAAGGAATTGCTGAATAGTTTATCAAAAGCCCCTTCCAGAATAAGATCTTCAGGCGCCCCTTCAAAAAACAGATTTTCTAGTATTAGCCATATTTTATCTGATTCACTCATGGCTACATTGAGATCATGTGTTGAGAATATAACAGTTTTTCCCCTTTCCCGGGACAATTCATGTAACAAATGAATTATTTCATACTTGCTCTTAATATCAAGAAAAGCAGTAGGTTCATCCATTATCAGGAGGTCAGTATCCTGGGCAAGCACCCGGGCTACCATGGCTCTTTGTCTCTCCCCGTCAGAAAGTTCTGAAATGTTCCTGCTGACAAAATCTGTCATTCCGGCTTTTTTTATTGAATCAGTTATTATAGCAATATCTTCAGGTGTCAGTTTGCCAATCCAGTTTGTATGTGGAAACCGCCCAAGGGAAACAAGGTCATTTACTGTCATATTACTTACCTTTACCTGTTCAGTCGAAATGTACCCGATATTCTGTGCCAGTTCATTTCTGGAATAACCCGACAGTATTTTGCTATTAAGCAATATTTTACCACCAATAGGCTTTTGTAATCCTGATATGGTTCGCAAAAGAGTACTCTTTCCAACCCCATTCTGACCCACCACAGCAATGAGTTCACCTTTTATAGCGTGACCATTCAATGGCGGAAGGATAACTTTTTTCCATCTGCCTGAAGAAAAGCCAATAAGCAGGGATTCAAATGATAATATTTCAGATTTATGCTGCATCAGAAATAGCCCGATATTTTTCTGTTTCGTAGAATTATCCAGATTACCACAGGTATTCCTACAAGTGATGTGACTGAATTGACCGGTAGCACATTATCAGATCCTGGAAGCTGTGAGATAATGTCACTGATAAGCATCAACCCCCCCCCAATGAACATTACTGCCGGGATTAAAATCCTGTGATCAGATGACCGGAAATAAATTCTGGCCAGGTGAGGTACAGCTATTCCTAGGAATCCAATTGGTCCGCAAAAGGCTGTAACACTGCCCGCCAGGATACTTGTTCCCGAGAAAATGACAAATCGTGCAAATCTTACATTAAGCCCGATACTTGCAGCATAGTTCTCGCCAAGAAGCAATGCGTTCAGCATCTTTACGGAAAAAAATGTCAGAATGATTCCGGCAAAGACCGAGATCATAAGCACTTCCAGCTGCTGTGATGTCAGGTTTCCAAGGCTTCCCATTGTCCAGATCACATAAGCTTTAAGCATTGTTTCATTACTGAAATATTGAAGTATGCTTACAATCGCTGAAATTCCGCTTGATAACATTATCCCAAGAATAAGGACCGTCATTATATCATTGACCCTCATTGAGATAATCATGATAAGTACCATAATAATACCTGCTCCGGCCCACGAGGCAGCAACAAGAGCCCAGTTGCCGAAACCCTGGATTCCGGATAGAGACATATGTGAAGAAAAACCCAGGATAACAAAAGCAACTCCAAGACTTGCACCCGAGCTGATACCCAGAACATCCGGACCAGCCATCGGATTACGGAAAATTGTCTGCATCTGAAGGCCGCTCAGAGAAAGGGCAATTCCGACAACTAGAGCTGTTATTGCCTTTGGGATCCTGAATTTATAAACGATCAGTTCCAGACCTTTGTCTGCTGAATTAAGGAGAGCATGTATTACTTCAGCTGGTTTTATATTAACTGATCCAAGAAAAATATCAAGAATAAAAAGAATGGCAACAAGAATAAATAAACCACCAAATTTTAACAATTTATGGTTATCTGTCAGACCTTTTCCAATTATTTCGGTTTCTTCTATCAAATTCTCAAATAATTACCTGATCCTTTTATAATAGTAAGGTATATAACCAGGGAAAAGCTCCGGATGAATCACTGCAGCAATATCTTTCAGAATTATCTGAGGAGCAATACTCCCGCTTTCCCAATAATCATTGCCACCTTCTTTTGTAACCCTGTTGTTATTATTAAAGATGTTATCTTTCTTAAAAGATGGAAGTTCCTGCAACCTCTCGTCAATTGTAAGTATTTCTTCTTTTGAGTTCACGCTACCGGAATTCAACCAGAACTCAGCCATCATTGCCTTGAGAAAAACGTTTTCCAGACCAAATGGCATAGAAACGTCCGATGAAATATCCTTCCACAAATATTCCCCCCCCGCATCTGAGATCAACTGACTTACATATGAGTTACCGGGGGAAATGAACCATGTATCCTTCCATGGAAGCCCGAGAAAAACAACGGGCCTCTTCCGGGAGTTATTTTTGACCAGCTCTTTTATGCGGTTATATTCCCCCGACAGGTAAGTAAAAATACTGTCCGCCTCTCTTTCTTTTTCATATAACAGACCAAAAACCTTAATCCATTCAGCTTTTCCAAGTGGATCATTTTCCAGATAGTCCGCGTTGAACATTACACTTACTCCAAGTTCCCTGAGTTTCCTGACATAATTAGCTGACTCACCGCCTATTCCGTAAGCCATTATGAGATCCGGAGATATCCTGACAATCAATTCTTTATTAAGATTATCCTCATAGCCAACATCCAAAATCTTTTTGTTTTTGATTAGCTCCCTGATGGTCCTGTTATAAACATAATCAGTCCCTGATATCCCCTTTATTGTGAAAGCTTCATTCAGTGCTGTAATCATTGAGAGGTGAGTTGTGGACATACAAATGATACTGCTGATGGGAGTTCTTATGATTCTGGTGCTATCTATATTATCAGGTATCTTGTCCCCTTTTTTAATCAGATAATAATCCAGGCTGACATTCGAAGCACCCTGCCAGGGATTTTTAAGAGAAAGTATCTTATATCCCTGTCGCTGCTCGACAGTAAACCTTTTTGCATGCGTTAATACAACAGATGTTGAATCGGCACCAGATGTGCTTCGTACCCTTTCATTGCTTCTGCATGAAACAAACATAAAAAATGTAATAAAGGAGAATAATTTAAGGTATAAAGCCATTTATCTGTTTATTAACACCTTGTGTGTTTCAGAACTATTATTGGTTTTGAGATGAAGTAAATAAAGTCCAGACTTCAAAAATGTCAGGTCAACCGGGATCTCTCCGGGCAGAAACTTTCCAATCTTCCTGTGGAATACAATCTGTCCGGTAATATCATAAAGAAAGATTTCCATATTATCTGTACTTTTCTCTGACGAGATCATAATCCTGTCACGGGTGGGTATCGGATATACTTTAAAATCCGCATTTAACTGCTTCATATAATCAATCCTGTTCAGTTTAGAATTTGTAACTGATATTACTTTGACATCCAGTGAGACTGACATTGGAATTGAAGGATGCTGTAAAAAAGTTTTCCAGCCTTTTCCATCATTGAACCAGGCACTGTTTTTTGAGGGCAGGATTCTGTCCTGGGAATGAAACACAGCGAATTGCCTGGGCTCTGTTGAAGCCATAGTACCATAGTTCAATCTCCATCCCACATAAAAATTAGAGTTAACAGATATGGTTTTATTGAAATCATATTTAAGAAGGAATGAGTCTTTTGATTCAGATATCAAAGCTTTCCGGGAAGCAAGCACAGTTCCCGGTACTGAGCCATCACCAAAAATATAAATTCTAACAGAATCTGACAGGTCAACAAAAATTGATTTAGCAATATTGATCCATACTTCGCTTATTTCCCTGGCCTGGGAATTGTTAAAAAACTCAGCGTACATTATCAGGCTGTCACTATTGAATCCTGTTGAGTATCCATTTTTTGGGGCTGTGTAAATGTTAGCGGACCTTGTTTCTGATTTAGCGATGTTATAAAGAGTATCAGATGTCAGGACATTTGGTGCATATGGGTCTCTTCCCGTAAGTGTTTTAACACCGGTAACTGCAGGATCGATCCAGCCTTTAACCTGCTCCCATAAGAGATTTGAGTAATTATAGCAGGCACTGAGCTTCACAAAATAATCATTCACAGATCTTCCGCATACAGCCTCTCCGCCAGTAAGTATTCCCACAACTTTTTTATTCTGGTCAAACAGAGGAGAGCCTGATGATCCACCTTCAGTCGTGCCAACGTCCCATTGTAATATTTTCCACTCAGTGTTGGTCGGCATTGCATTGAATGTAGAGGACACCGGCGGGTCATTATCTATTGATATTTTCTTGACATCACCCATTGGATGGTGGATTGCAACTGAACTTGCCGGGGTACTTCCGGTAACATCCCACCCTGCAAGATATGGCTTGTAGATATATGGAGGAAAGGTATTCAGCTCGACAATTGAAAAGTCAACATTAGAATTTGTAGACCTTAATACAGAACCGGATAAAGAATGAGAAACGCGTCCGTCGGGTCCGGAACACCATGGACTCTCATAGTTAAAAACAAAGATAGTCTTGTCGGCATCGTTCTGGTTTGTAATACAATGCTGAGCCGTAATAAGCAATCCCCTGTTTTCCTGATCAGTATTATTGACTAATACTCCGGAGCAAAGCTCCACGCCTCTGATAATAAGCCTGCATACAGCTCCTTTTTCGACTGCATAAGGCAACCCTGCCTGACAGTTGATATCCCTGTTGCAGCTTTGGGATAGCCCATATCTGCCATCTTTGGAACCTTCAATATCAAAAATACCAAGAAAATCATGAGAGACCTGGGTTATCCCGATTGTATTATGCCAACTCTCCTTATCCGGATAATGATATTCCAGGATAAGCTCTTCACCTGGTACTGGCATTGTCGGAAGAATTTCAGAACTGTAATTATTTTCCGAAGTAAATGCACCTCTGATAATTTTACCTGAACTGTCATAAATATAGACATACCCTCCTGCCGGAATTTTAAACGGCTGGAGAATAAGACCAAGAGATTTTGCATTTTTTGACCTGATCCCTATCTCCCACACTTTCTCTTCGCCTGATTGATAAATGATTCCGGAATTACCTGGGTTAAGGTCAACAGGAACTGGTAAAGCAAACTGATAAGCTGCATCTTTAGGCTGTTTGAGAGAATACAATGTGCTGAGTATCTGACTGTCGATCTTTATGTCATACCAGCTTTCGATTTTTTTATGCAGAAGTGATCCGGTTTGGCTCTCCAGCTGTCCTGATACATTTAGACTAACGAGAAAGCAAAGAAGTACCGTCTGGAAAAGGCTGATGATCACCCTTCGGTGTGCTATCTCTAATAATGTATTATCAATACTGCTCGCAGGCATCAGCTTTTTCTTCTAAAGTTAATCCATTATTTGAAACAGAATGAACCAGGAATGATGTCAGCCCTGCATGAATCGATCAGCAATCCCTTGCTGTTTATCTGAATGACATATCCTTTCTGTTTGTAATCAATGGCATCAGTATAGAATATTCTGTTATACCTTGGATCAACTCCTAGTTTATAGACGAATCTTCCAGCTGGTTTTACAAAAGGTGCCGATGGCAGGATCGCGGCATCAATGCTCATTTTCCACAATCCGCTGTCAACATAATACAACGTATCTTTTGTTTTATTTAACTGCAGGCATGTAGGATAGGACGATTTGGCCGGAAAAACAAATTGTTTTTCAATTACGTCAGTATATGGATTTATCCGATCGAGCTCCGCATGTACCTGTCCGGTATAGCCTCCGGAACATAATACCCAGAGTTTCTGGTTTTTGTCAACCACCATACTTTCCGGTTCAGGGGCAACAAGAATTGAATCAACTGCTTTGTCAGTAACGGTATTGACAACCATAATTTCCTTTCCCTGAGACCATGAGGAGATAAACGCCTTATTGGCAACCAGAACCATTGATTCTGAGGTCCTTCTGAGAGCAATATTTCCGCTTATTGAATTGGTTAATAGATTGACAACCACAATATTATTAGAGTAAAGGCTGCTGACATAAGCCTTTTCATTACTGACAATGAGCAAATTTCTGGGAGAATTCAGACCGGAGATTGTTTTTAGTACTTTCAGACTATTCTTTTCCACAACTTCAATATTGCCCGAGTTATTTACTATTATATAGGCATTGTTGCCGTTGATAGTCACAGAATTAGGAACATCGCCAAGTGGTCTGGCATTAACGGAATAAAAAATATCATTATATATTTTCCCGTTTGCGTACGAATAAAACGAAAGTGAGCCATTCCCCGCAAGATAATTTCCTTCATTGATAATAAAGGTACCCTCTCCTTTTAATACTGTTGCAAGAGCTTCAGGGTCACTATTATCAGATGATTTCTTGCATGAAAAAAGTAAGAGCAGAATAGCAAGCAGAATTGAGATTCTCGGTAAGTTCATATTATTTTGAAAATTGATAGATTAAAGAAATATACCAGGACCTGCCAGGCATTGGATACCAGGCAATTGTCTGGTAACTGGCATTGAAAATGTTTTCTGATTTCAGGGAAATATCAATCATATGCCCCGTAATGTGAAAATTTGCACCAACCGACATACTATTCAGATTATATCCCGAAAGCCAATTTGAGTTATCTGCAGTGGTATATCGTTTACTTGTATAAGCGGAAAGCCATGATAAATATAAATATTTGTATGAAGCCCTTAATGATCCGTTTATTAAATGCTCAGGCATGTAAATAAGTTGTTTTCCAATGATATCTTCACCTGCTGAGGAATTAATCAGAGATGAATGATTCCATGAATATTTTGCATTTACCTTTATGCTGAACCTGTTATAACAATAGCTCAGACCCAGGTTTCCTTCTGCACCATAGGATGATGATCTGTCAACATTTGATGGTGACCAGTATCCATAATTGCCTGGCGTCCACCTTATCATGTTTTTTATCTGTATTTTATATATCGTAGCTTGCCCGTTAAGAACAAGTTCAGGAGAAATCTTCCAGGAATCTTCATAAGAAAGTTCACCGGTGTAACTGCTTTCATTTTTGAGTAATGAGTTTCCGCCAGGGTTCCAGTATTTATCGTTTAGTGTAGGAAGCTTAGAGTTTCTGGAAATCCCAAAATGCACGTTACTATTTCTGTTTTTGTCCAGGATGAATCGCAAACCTGATGAAAAGTCAGGAGCCATTAAAATATTGTCACTCAACTGGTCTCTCACAAGAAGTGACACATCAAACCTGTTACTGATTTTATGATTCAAAGAAAAAGTTAACCCTGCAGTATTTCTGTATTTTCTACCATCATAATTCACTGTCTTAATAAGATCTAATTCATCATTTATAGAGACATAATAAGATGTTTTTTCATCAATATGCCTTTCCATATCACTTTTTAGTGCAAGTGTATTTGACAGGTTCTTTGAGTTAACCGAAAGAATGGGGTTCCTATAGATCATATTATCAGAAACCCATGAGAGAGAACTACTTAAATTTGTTTTACTCCTGTATGTACTGTAGCTTACAATTGATCTTAATGTTTCATCTCTCATATTCTCGCCATTTTCTGGTTGCTGAATTATGACAGGTACAGGTATATTTCTGAAGGTATTCTGGTACCAGACCCTTGCTGTAATTACATGATTTCTACCCTTGAAAAATAGCTCCTCCATGAATGAGTTCTGGTTTGTAGAAGAATTTTTCCTTCTTTCAGTAGCGGCTTCACCAGGAACAAAATTGTTGATATATGGAAAATCATTTTTTGAGGTCTGAATCAAAGCTTTTGTTGAGGATTGAAAATTCTCTGTCCCTGTCCTTGCTTTCAGAAATGCGGAATATTTGCCAAAGCTACCCATACTGAGATTTGCCTGAAAATCAGATTGATCAGTCCAGACTGGCCTTGTGGATAAATTAATTGTTCCACCAAGACCGCCGCTACCAAGGAAAAGAGAAGCTCCTCCATAATAAATATTAATCTCATCAATAAATCCGGACGGAAGGATTGCAAGATCTGATTGTCCAAGCATCGGGGAATTTAAGCTTACTCCATTCCAGTCAACCTTTGTGTAACCGGCACCAGTTCCTCTTAATGAAATTGTGGCAGTTCCACCTGAACCATAATTTTTTATAAATATTGAAGCATTTTCAGAAAGGACATCAGAAATATTATTATGAGAATAATCCCTGAGTACTAATGAGTCGACGATTGTAGCTTTGCTCGCAGAACCGTAAAGACATGGCCTTCCGCTGACGATAACTTCTTGTATTCTGACAGTATCCATATCAGATGGTTCCTGTGCAGACAGAGAGAATGCAAAAAACAGAATGATATGAAAAATTAAAAATCTCAATTCCGTTACTTTAATTTATTAAAGGATTAAACAACATATTATGAACACGTTATGTTAAATAATCTGTTTAACAAGCATTCTCGGCTGAACGGAAGTATGGTGTGAATCAAATTAAGATTCTGCGCTTTTCTTCCCGAAAGCTCTGAACGCATGATTTTGTATGGCAGGTCTTCTGACTTATCCCGGTCTTTAAAGCCTTCCCATCTCGCAAGTGCGGGACAGTGGCAGGTTATTAAAAACCATCACCGGATTATACCGGTCGGGCATCACAGCAGCGGGTACTGTTGCGGAATCTCACCGCATTCCCTTTTATTGCATTAATAACATGCAATACCATGACAATGCAAATATATGTTATAAAAACCAGACAGGCCGATTTTATGACCAATTAATATTTGAACAGTTGTTGATATTTTTTACAAGTCTGATACTAAATTACTTATCTTACCTTCATGAATGAATACTCAAACATCCATGAAAATAATTCTAAAGTACCCCGCATGATTTTCTAACGATAAGTTCAGGGGCTAAAGTAACCTGTCTTTTGTACTTGCTTTTTCCGGCGTTTTTAACCTCTGTCCAAATCATATTGGAAGTCTTTAATGCCATCCCGGCAAGTGGTTTCTTCAGTGATGTTACGGGTGTATATAGGAGGTCAAAGCCTAAACCTTCCTCCATGGAAATCAATGCCAGATCCTGTGGTACTCTGATCCTTTTTACCTGAAGAGCTGACATCACTGGATATACAAGCTCGGCATGCAGTACAATGAGGACATCAATCCTATAAGGAGGTCTGATATACTTTTCAAGGAAAGAAGAATCAAAGTCATCATTATCCAGAGGCAATCTAATGTCCTCAATCAGAGGCTTGTTCATTCCATCCTGAAGCATTAGCAGGTTTTTCAATTCATTGATAACCTGATTGTCTGAAGGAAGATGTTTTTGATCTGTAAGCAGAAGCACATTCTTATATCCAAGTTTTTTGATATGGTTTGCAATTAGTTCAGCACCTGCTTTCATATCAGTATTTACCGTATTCAGCCGCAAGCTGTCAGGATTCTGTTCAAGCAGAACCATTGGATAATCATTCGATTTCAGCGTCCTTACAGTCATGTCATCTGCTGCTTCTCCCACCAGGATCATTCCACTGTAAAACTTTCTGAAAGAATTGATAAGTCTGCTATATCTCAGATCATCAGAATCTTTAGAAATAATTGAAAACCCTGTTCCAATGCTGGCAAATGCTTTCTGTAAGTATGGTGCTATATCGTATATAAATGGATCATGTAAAGAAGAGACCATCATCCCAATTACACCAGGACTTGTCTCTATCGGGTAGACCTTTTCTGCGAGTGATTCAGTTCTTTTTTGAGCTGACCTTATATATGTCCTTTCTTTAGGCTTTTCCTGTGGCACATCAAAAAAACCCATCTGCCGTGCGAGGGCCAAAACCTTTTCCTGAGTATCCTTTCTGATACCATGAAGGTCAGCTTTATTATTAAGTACCAAAGAGACTAAAGTACTGGATACGCCAAGCTTACTGGCTAAATCCTTATTTTTGAATTTTTTCCCCATTTCCCTATAATTTGGAAGTAATAAAATTAACCATTTTTTTATTACGAATTCAATGATTGGTTAATAATTAACACTTTATAACATTTAAAAAGGCATCTGAAAATCAGATGCCTTTTTCTAAATAGTTTATTGTGTAATTATCTTTTAGGGGGATTTATTCCTCTTTGTTTAGCAGCATCCTCTAACCTTTGCTGCCATTTCGATTTTTTCATAGGCTTTTTCTTATTTTCCTCAAGAGTGGCCAAAACTGCTTCAGCATTTATGAACCTTTTAGAAGCAATATTCTGAAGGTAAGTAAGCATATTTGCGAGGAAATAATAATATGTAAGTCCTGACGAGAAGTTATTTAAAATAAACATGAACATTACGGGCATCATATATGTCATCATCTTCATCCCTGGCTGATCTGAACCAGGGGTTGAACCCGTCATTTTCATTGTCAGAAGCGTTGAGACAGTCATCAGTATGGTGAAGAGACTGACATGGTCGCCATAGAGCGGAATACGGAACGGAAGGTTTAGAATGCTGTCATATGTTGAAAGATCTGTTGCCCACAGGAAATGTTCCTGCCGAAGTTCAATCGAAACCGGAAAGAATCTGAACATGGCAAAAAGTATAGGCATCTGAAGGAGCATTGGAAGGCAACCTCCCATTGGGCTGACGCCAGCTCTTTTATACAGGTCCATCGTAGCTTGTTGCTTTCTCATAGCATCTTCCTTCTTTGGGAATTTTTTGGAAAGCTCATCCACAAGCGGTTTCAGCACCTGCATTTTGGCCGTTGACTGGTATGATTTAAAAGTCAGAGGGAACAGAACGACCTTAATTATAATAGTCAGGATAAGTATTATGAGACCATAGCTCGCAATGTATTTTTCCAGCCAGTGAAATATAGGAATGATGATAAACTGGTTTATCCATTTTATTATATTTTTACCAAGGAACACAAGTTCCTCGAGCTGCATACCTTCATTTTTAAGCAACTTGAAATTATTCGGACCATAAAACAGTTTCAGCCCAATAGCAGGGTTTGCTCCAACATTAAACGGGACGCCGACTTCCGACGTATAATACCTGATATAATTACCTGAGGGAATATTTCCCGATGATGACACAGTTCCGTTCAGAAAATGGTCATTAGTGATCAGAACGGTGGAAAAGAATTGATCCTGAAATGCAATCCAGGAAAGTTTTGTAGGAATATCCTTTTTTTCTTCTTTTGTTGACCGCAGTTTTAGTCCGGTCACTTCATCCTGGAAATACTTATACTTTATAGTAGTATAGTTTTCTTCATTTTGTCTGCCCATTTCCTGCTGGGGAACGTACATTTTCCAATCGAGAGTAATACTGTTCTGGTTACCTGCAATGACTTTGTCGAGTGAATTGAACTTTACATTGAAATCAACCATGTATTTATCCGGTGCAAGGGTGTACAGATATTCAATATATCTGCCCGAATCTGCATTTAATCTAAGGCTTACACTTTGGGGTTGATTTGTAACAACATAGCTCCTTTCGGCAGACAGTGGTTTAAAATAAAGGTCATTAGTCTTAATAGCTTTATTATCGACCGTGAAAAAGTTAAATCCGAATTCAGTTGAGTCTCCACTGAAAAGTATCAGTGGTTTTGAATCATAAGTTTTGTAATCCTTAAGTCTTGCTGAATATACTCTTCCACCTTTAAGTGAGATCTTCAATTCAACTTTGTTGTTTTCCAGAGTAATAAAATCATTTTCACCTTTTGCAGAACTGCTAAAAGCACCATATTTTTCATTTCCGAATTTTGGTGTTTCCAAAACAGCCAAAGATTTTTCTTCTCCGGATTTTTGAATATTGCTTATCGAATCTGACTTTGAGGCTACCAGACCGGCAGATAGTTTATTTTCTATATCATTTAATTTAATGACGACATCTGCCTGGTTAGGTTTCAGTCTTTGAGCGAGCATATATGCTGATTTCGCTTTTTCAAGGTTCCCTGCCCTGTATAAAGAGTCAGCTACAACTTTCTGTTTATTAAATGCTTTATTTAAATGATTGGTATTATAAATACTGTATCCGATAAACATAAGGAAAATAAGAACCACTCCAATAATTGTATTCCTGTCCATTCTGATCTTTCTAAATTATTCTTATTATTATACTGTTATACATGCTTTTACAAACTGAACAAATAACGGGTGCGGATTAATTACGGTACTGCTGTACTCCGGATGAAATTGTACTCCAACAAACCATTTATGATCAGGAATCTCCATTATCTCAACCAGATTTGATTCTGGATTAATACCTACCGGCACCATTCCGTTCTTTTTAAATATATCCAAATATTTATCATTGAATTCAAATCTGTGTCTGTGTCTTTCCACAATCTCTGTTTTCCCGTATGCGGCGTAAGATTTTGAATTCTTGTCCAGAATGCATTTATATCCGCCAAGTCGCATTGTTCCGCCTTTATCAATAATGCTTTTCTGTTCTTCCATCAGGTCGATCACCGGGTTTTTCGTTTTGTGATTGATTTCAGTCGAGTGTGCATCAGGCATATTTAAGACATTACGTGCAAATTCAATTACAGCACATTGCATTCCAAGACAGATCCCAAAGAAAGGGATATTGTTTTCGCGAGCATATTTAACTGTAAGTATTTTACCGTCAATGCCTCTGGAACCAAACCCGGGAGCTACCAGTATGCCATTGAGCCCATTCAGTCTTTCAACATAATTATGTTCGGTAAGATCCTCTGAATGAATATAATCTACAATAACTTCACATTCATTTTCAGCGCCACTGTGAATAAATGACTCGGCAATAGATTTGTAGGCATCAGGCAGTTCAACATATTTTCCTACCAGACCGATACAAACTGTATGTTTTGGGTTTTTAAGTTTCTTCAGAAATTCTCTCCATTCTGTTAACGGAGGTCTTTCAGCAATAGGCAGAGCAAGCTTCCTAAGCACAGTCTGATCAAGTTTTTCATCAAGCATTTTCAGTGGAACTTCATAGATCGTTGATACGTCAACTGATTCCACCACAGCCTCTTCCTCAACGTTACAAAAAAGTGCGACCTTACGTTTAATATCACCGGTAAGATTCCTTTCGGTACGCAGGACGAGAATATCAGGTTGTATCCCGTTTTCAAGCAGGACTTTAACAGAATGCTGTGTCGGCTTTGTCTTGAGTTCGCCTGAGGCTGAAAGGTATGGAACTAATGTAAGGTGAATAACAATGCAATTCTGGGATCCAAGTTCCCATTTCATCTGGCGTACAGATTCTATGTAGGGTAAAGATTCAATATCCCCGACAGTACCTCCGATTTCAGTAATAACAATATCGAATTTGTTTCCGGAACTAACGAGCTTAATTCTTCTTTTGATCTCATCTGTAATATGAGGAATTACCTGAACAGTCTTTCCCAGATAATCACCTTTCCTTTCCTTGTTTATTACTGATTGATAGACCCTTCCGGTGGTAATATTATTAGCCTGACTTGTAGGAATGTTTAAAAATCTCTCATAGTGTCCCAGATCGAGATCTGTTTCTGCTCCATCAAGTGTTACATAGCATTCGCCATGTTCATATGGATTTAAAGTTCCCGGATCGACATTAATGTATGGATCCAGTTTTTGTATAGATACTGAGTAGCCTCTGGCCTGAAGTAATTTAGCCAGTGATGCTGAAATAATACCTTTACCCAGGGAAGAAGTTACTCCTCCTGTCACAAATATATACTTTACGTCAGCCAATTTTTGAATAATTTATTTAGAATACCTGAAAATTTATCAGTTAATCATCAAGACCAGACTGGTCGATCATTTTAACCTTCTCTTCCAGTATCTTTATCATTTTTTTGGCATTCTCAATTTTCTCTTCGACCTCCCTGATCATATTATCTGCCTTGCTTGATTTGGCGAAGAAACCTATGTTATTTTCCCACAATACTATATCACTTTCAAGCTGCTTAATTTTAGTAAAAAACTTCTCCCTTTCATTTCTGACTTTCCGAGAAGCTTTGGGATTGGCCTTCAGGTTATCGAGTTTGGTTCTATATTTGAGAATATTCTTGTCATCTTCCCCTATCTTCAGTTTGTCGAACTGTTTATTAAGGGCTATTCTGTAACGGTTGGTAATGTCCTCCTTCATATTGAAAGGAACAAATCCTATTTCCGTCCAATTCCTCTGAATCTCCTTTAACCTTTCAAAAGCAGCCTTAACCTCATTACCCGAATCAAAGTTTTCAAGTTCATGAATAATGGCTTCCTTGGCTTTAAGATTGTCTTCATAAGAAGTATCAAGGGATGCAAAATGTTCAGCTTTGCGGTTGAAAAAATGATCGCATGCCTTTCTGAAACGTTTCCATATCTTTTCTGATTGTTTCCTTGGAACCGGGCCGACTTCTCTCCACTCCTTCTGAAGTTTAATCAGGGAATCTGAAGCATTTTTCCAGTCAGTACTTTCCTGAAGTGATTCAGCCTGAATACATAGTTCAGTCTTCATCTGAAGGTTAGTCTGCTGTGTCTCTTTATTATCCGCATAGAATGAGCGTTTCTTCTCAAAGAAAGCATCGCATGCTTCCCTGAATCGCTGATATACCTTATTATTTTGTTTCTTTGGAGCAAACCCAAGGGTCCTCCACATTTTCTGAAGTTCAACTACCTCTTCAGCTTTATCATCAAAGTCCCTGAAGTTTTTTAATTCCTGGAGATTGATTTCTTCAACCTTTTCACAAAGGGCCATTTTAGCTTCGAGATTCTTACGCTGGTCGTCCTTCTGCTTTTCAAAATATTCGTGATGCCTTTTGTTTATTTTGGAAGTCGCCTCTTTAAATCTTTCCCAGATCTCATTCTTGGTCTCAGAAGGCACTGGTCCTATTTCCCTCCACTGGTTATGAAAGTCCTGAAGTAAACGGAATGCGTTGATAGGGTTAGGTTCCAGAAGCAGTTCCTCTGCTTTCTCACATAATCTTAATTTCAATTCAAGGTTCTTCTTAAGGTCAAGATCCCTGAGTTCCTTATTTATTTTTATATAATCGTAGAAAATTTCAACATTATGATGATAGTTTTCCCAAAGATCTTTCAGGGCTGATTGAGGGACAACTCCTAATGCATGCCATTCATTCTGGAGCTCTCTGAATTCATGAAATGTCTTGTTAATGGATTCTTCCCTGTTAACAAGATCTTTGATTTTATCAATAATATCATACTTTTTCTTCAGGTTTTCATATTTTTCGGCTTCCTGAATCTTAGAATAATCCGTCTTTTTTTCCCTGTACTTATCAAACAATTCCTTTACCCGGTGATCAAGAGGATCAACAAATATTTTATATTCCTCTAATTTTCCCCCTGATTCCAGGAATTTGGTCTTACGTTCTTCGGATTCAGCACGTAGTTTCTTATAAAACAGGCTTTTTATCCGGTCAATATCGCCTCTGATCTCTGCAGGGGCCCTGTTTTCAATTATCAGGGCAAGTGTTTCTACAAGCTCGGTTTTTGAATAACCTGAATAATCGACTTCAGGTAATTCAATCTTTGCGATATCTGGCAGGTCAACTGATTGTTCCTCAATAATCTGAGGCTGATCAATTTGATTTTCAGATGAAGGTTCCTGAACTTTTTCCTTCTTCTTTTTCACTGGAGCCTTTGGTGCTTCCACCTCTCCTTGTTCAGTTCCGGCATGTTTTTCAACCGCCTGATCAACTTTTGCTTCGTCCTTAGTTTCATCAGCATTCGCTGCGAATTGTTCATCTTGAACAGAGGCATCCGGATCTAATTTAGTCATATTCAATCCTATTATATTCAGATCTTATTCAGTTTTCCCCATGGAAATCCTTCCAATTTTAAGATTACGAAAATATTGAAATATTTATTAATACTCAAAGTTTTATAATAAATTAACAAGAATAAAAGTTCAGAGTCCGGCACTTATTCTCAGAAATGAAAATAATGGAGTAACTTTTTACAAACAGATAAATCTAAAAAGATTATCTTTAATGAAACAATTTAAATAAGCATCATTATACTTTACAATACTGAATTTAAAGCTAATTTCTATATGAAAAAGGATGTTTTTCAAGTGGTTCTCCTCATTGTTATGTTCATCATTGTTGGTTACAGAATGTATACAAAGTATTTCCGTAAAGGGGGTGAATCAACGAGCCAGGACTTAAAAGAAAGATCCAAGTTGCCATCATCTACAAGAGATGATGATTATGAACCATACCAGAAGAAATAATCTGTTGGTTTGTCTTCCAGGGCCCCTTCATTAAGAAACGAATCATTATCTGATCTTGATATACATCGGGAAAAACTATATTTGTTAGTTCATACCGGCTAATAGTAACAGGGATTGTTCGGAAAACTGACTGATAAAGAACTCGTGGAGGGGATTCGTTTGCAGGACGAAAAAGTACTCAGATATCTGTATGATCATTATTTTCAAACAGTTAAGAATCATGTTCTGAAAAACAGTGGATCAGAGGAAGAAGTATCTGATGTTTTTCAGGATGCAATAATCATATTATACCAGCAGATCACTGAGAATACTTTAAATCTCACTACAGATTTGAAAGGATATTTTTATGGAATCGCAAGAAATATATGGAATGCAAATCTCAGGATAAAAAGCCATCATTCAGAATTGAATATTGACATTGTTGAGGAAGATGACTCTGAAGATCTTTTCGATCCGGCCTTGGAAAAGATCCTTAACAGAGCTCTTCAAAAGCTTAAACCTGATAACAGGGAAATCCTAAGCCTGTACTATGAAGGTATTTCCTATGAAGAAATTGCTAAAAGAATGAATCTGAAAAATGAAGCTTACGCCAGACGCAAAAAATATCTGAGCAAAGAGGCACTTATTGAACTGGTTAAATTGGACCCGGAGTACAAGGAATATCAGCGTTTCCTCAAATAAACAATAAGAAGGAAAGCTATAAGAAAAACTATGATCACTGCCCCGAAAGCAATAAACCTGCGATAATACAGAGGCGAATTGTCACCATAAATTACAAGTGTCGACCAGAAATATGGATGAGACCCCATCTGTGTGGCTGATCTCAGATATTTTATTCTTGCCTTTCGCATTGATTCGCTTTTGGAGTCTCCCTCTTTCAGGTTTTTATAAAATGATTCCACAATTTCTGTACCCGAGGCATCATTTACCTCCCACAACGACATTACAACCGCTTTACTCCCTGAATAAATAAACCCTCTGGCCAGGCTCAGTACTCCCTCACCTCTGTATAGATTACCTGTACCCGTATTGCAGGATGATAATACAACCATTTTAGCTTTAAGAGGCACTCCATAAATTCCTAATAAATTCAAGTCGGAATCTCCACCAGATCCATTTGTTTTTGCAAAGATCATTTTTGATGATCCCGGATTCAGGTTGTTTATTACTGTATGCATTGCAAGGTGAATAATGTCATAATTGCCTGCATAATTAATGTATTCCGACACTATTGCGGATGAATCCGAGCGAAGTTTTCCATCAGTAATACCGGTTACATATTCAGCTTCTTTAAGGGCGTATGGTAGTGGTAGTAACACTCCTCCTGTTGACTGCCGTCCATTTATGATAGTATCAAGATCCATTGGTGCTTTATATACAGGGGCAAATGCAATAAGACTGTTATATATTGATCTGCCCGGACTTTTCGTTTCAGCCAGTAAGGTAGCGGAATATGTGTATGATATCTGAAAGTTCATCATCATATAAGGCAGGGTTCTGTAAATAAGATCATGGTGAATTTCATCAGAAGTCAATAAGGTTTCAAATGGAATATATGAGATAATGTTGTCGGGGGAAATTATAAGATTCCCTGATATAAGGTACTGTTTAAGAGGTTCGATCATCAGTGAATAGAGCTTATATCCATAAACCTGATAATCAATATATTCCTTTAAAGGATCAATATCCAGGTCAGGGTTAGTAAGTATCTTCCGGAAATTGTTTACCAGTTCGAAAAATGAAGAGTCAATTTTTTCTGTTACTAACTCAGAATGCTTTCTGTTTGAAATGAGAATATACAAAAGTGAATCAGAAACGATATAGCTTATATAGTTAGCCTGCCGGCCAAAAAGTTTAGAAATATACTTCATATCTGCCACCCTGGTATTGAATTTTAATGAGTAG
>JAHEYW010000168.1 GCA_023251395.1 Bacteroidales bacterium | reverse complement strand
TGCAAACTTATCAAAAAGGTTCTGACCGTAAATGAAGTGATTCTTATAAGCTCTTAACAAGGATTCCAGAATACTTTTTCTTTGGATAACTCTGTAATAAAACCATATGGATTTAGATCCTTTTCGGCTGAATATCAGATAGAAGATAATTACAACGCCAAGTACCAGATACAGAACAGCATTAAGTAGAGAGAGTCTAATATTACGGAACAAAAAAAAGAGCGCTTTTTGTCCGAAAGATCCTCCGTGGGTTCTGCCTTTCCATTGCCGCTGTTTATTCACAACAAGTTACTGATTATTTACTTTCTTATCGATATAATCATAAAATCCCTTGAGAGTAGTCACTCCGCTCATTTCCTCGGCCTTTATCTTGAATCCGAATTTCTTCTCAACAATTACAACTATATCCACAAAGTCCAGACTATCAATACCCAAATCATCTTTAAATGTAGCATCGTCTCTTATTGCAGCCGGATCCACTTCAATTTCCTCAATCAAAAAGTCGTTTGTGGTTTTAATGATTTCTTCTCTGGTCATATTATTTTTTATTACTTATTATTAACTTTTTTCACGATAAGGGCGCTGTTAGTCCCTCCAAATCCGAATGAGTTGGAAAGGAACGAATTTATCTCCTTATCGACAGTTTTTGTGGCAATATTTATTTTTGCAGAATGTTCATCGGGGTTTTCAAAGTTGATATTTGGTGCAACAAATGAATTCTGCATCATAATTACCGAATAAATTATTTCGCTTGCACCTGCCATCCAGCATTCATGTCCTGTCATTGATTTCGTGGAGCTTACTAAAGGACAATTTGCCCCAAAAGTCTGGTAGATTGCCATTGCCTCGTATTGATCACCAAGTGGTGTAGAAGTTGCATGAGCATTTATATAATCGATATCTGATGGTTTCATCCCCGCATCTTCAAGTGCTCTCGTCATTGCTGTATAGGAACCAATATCGTTTGGTTGAGAAATATGACTCCCGTTTGAAGAGAATCCATAACCGACCACTTCTGCAATAATATTTGCTCCTCTGGCCACTGCATGATCATAATCTTCAAGTATCAGGGAGGCGGCGCCACCGCTTGGTACAAGTCCGTCGCGGTCCCTGTCAAATGGTCTCGAAGCCTTTGTGGGATCGCTGATTCTTACTGAGAAGGCGCTAAGTGCGTCAAAGCTTCCCATTGAATAAAAATTTATTTCCTGAGCACCTCCGCATATTATCATTTTCTGCAGGCCATGTTTAATGAGGAAATATCCCATTCCAACTGCATGAGAACCGCTTGCACAGGCAGCAGAAACAGTAAAGTTAATCCCCTTCAGCTTGAAGATCACAGCCAGGTTCATAGTAACAGTTGAATTCATTGCCTGGAAAATTGCACTTGATCCCAATAATGTTGTATCTCTCTTTGCTTCAATCGTATTATTGGCTTCAATCACTGCCTTAGCAGAACTGTCATTACCATATAGTATCCCTACTTCATTATTTTCAAGATAATTCATATCTACACCTGCATTTTCAAGTGCTTCCTGAGTTGCCATATAAGCGAACTCCCCTTCTTCTGCCAGACCTGTCCTTAGTCGGCGATCCAGTTTTCCTTTAAGCTGAGGTATCTCCAGTATCCCGGTAAGAGGTGATCTGAAACCTATCGTCGTTCTTATTTCCTCAATACCGATACCGGATTTACCATTATACAACGATTCCTTTACTTCTGCAAGGTTTTTACCAATGCAGGAATAAATTCCCATACCTGTTATTACTACCCTTTCTGCCATATCAGAAATATATGTGTCCCTACATTTTCAGGTGTATAACCCACCATTAATAGAAATCACCTGACCTGTAATATATGATGCTTTTTTTGAAGCCAGAAATGCAACAAGATCAGCAACTTCTTCGGGTTTACCGAATCTGCTTAGAGGTATCATTGGTTTGAAATCATCCTCCTTTATATCACTGATCATCTCAGTTCTGATAAACCCTGGCGCAACACAATTGACTGTAATATTCCTTTTGCCAACCTCCTGTGCAAGAGCCTTTGACGCTCCTATTATCCCTGCTTTCGCAGCGGAATAATTTGTTTGCCCGGGTAATCCCTTCAGACCTGATAATGATACTACATTAATAATTCTGCCATACCTGTTTGTGAGCATATCTTTTAATAACCGGCGAGTAACATAAAAGAACCCGTTCAGGTGAATATCCATTATAATGTCCCATTCAGCATTTTGCATGAACATCATGAGATTATCCTTCCTGATTCCTGCATTATTTATCAAAACTTCAATCACTGAATCAGGATGTTCAACTGACCATTTTTCAAGTGAATTATCGACCGCATTCACATCTGAAACGTCAAATTTCAGAAGTTCTGCTGTTCCTCCTGAAGATTCAATCTGCAACTTCGTTTCATTTGCTGCACTATCATTCGAGTTATAATTAATTATCACCGGATAACCCAGCTTTGATAATTCAAGGCAAACACTTCTGCCGATACCACGAGAGCCACCTGTTACAAGTGCATATTTCATAACTGACTAAAGAATTTTATTCAGATCAAGTTTTGTATCCTGCAAATATAATTTCATATCCCGTATCTGGTTGTATTTTGTTGTATCTTCTACAAATACCGGTACAATTTTTCTTAATTCCGAGTAAACCTTTCTGTTAAAAGGAGACATCTTTTCCTGCAGTTTTGCGCTGTCAATTGCCTGAATAAGAGCAATAAAATAGATGCTAATCACTTCATAAGCATTTTCAATTACCTTTCTGGTTATCATTGCAGAATTAGCACCCATGCTTACAATATCCTGGTTATCGTTATTGTTTGGAATACTGTGAACGTAATTGGGAAATGAAAGTGTCTGGCACTCGGCAGTAGTTGACGTTGCTGTGAACTGGACCCCCTGCATCCCCAGATTAAGGCCAAGAACCCCTAAGTTTACAAACGGCGGAAACTTATCGTTAAGATGAGGATTAAGAACATAATTAAGCTGACGTTCCATCAGCATTGCAAGTCTCGTAATAACTATTTTCAGCTTATCCATCTCCAGCGATACATAATCTCCGTGAAAATTCCCCCCGTGGAAAACATGTTTCTTTTCAAAATCTATCACAGGATTATCACTTACCGAATTTGCCTCATTTATTAACACATCCTCAACAGACATGATCGTATCAAGAACAGGACCAAGGATTTGTGGGACACATCGTATTGAATAGTATTCCTGTACTTTAGCTTTGAGTACCGGGTCAGTAACCAGCTTTTCATACAGATGTTCTTCACGCTTTTTAATAAGCTTGCTCCCTTTCAAAGCTTTTCGCATCAGTTCTGCAATATGGCTTTGTCCCTGATGCATTTTTTTGGAGTTAAGCTCCTCTGAAAAACTATCATCATAAGAATCCACAATTTCATTTATGATAGCAGAAGCAACAATAGCCCATCGCAAAAGGTTCTTTGAATAGATCAAGTTGACAATACCAATACCTGTCATCACGGAAGTGCCATTTATCAGAGCCAGTCCTTCTCTTATATGAACCGTAACAGGTTGTAATCCCTCCAGTTTTAACGCCTCCAGAGTGGGTACTATTTTGTCTTTATAGTGAACCTCCCCTTCCCCGATCAATGAAAGAGCTATATGCGACAATTGAACCAGGTCACCACTTGCACCGACTCCCCCATGCTCATAAACTACAGGAATTATATCCCTGTTTATAAATTCCTTAAGCAATACAACCACCTCCGGATGAATACCCGAATGTCCTTTAAGAAAATTTATCATACGGCTGATAAGCGCAGATTTTACAAGTAACGAAGGCATTATCTCTCCCGCACCTGATGAATGGCTGCGGATAAGATTATATTGCAGCTTAAGTTGATCCTGCTCCGAAATCTTATACTGTGCCATCGGTCCCAAGCCAGTATTTATCCCGTAGATAAGCTTCTTCTTGGCAAATCCTTCCAGAAAACTATAAGATTTATTGACTTTTTCTAACTGTGCCTTGGTAATACTGACAGGTCTTCCCTTGATCAAAATATCGAAATAATCCTCTATAACTACTTCATCACCTTTTACAGTAACATCTTTTTCAATATCAGAACTCATAGTAATTATTAATATCAAACACCCGGAACTCAGATTATTAAAACAAATCAATGAGTATATTTAGTTGCTTTTTTTATTATAATCATTAAAGTTTCAGGTCGGGTTAAAATCGGATGCAAAGTAACAAAATATTGTAATAAAAAACCATCATCGAACATTTAAAAATGTTGTTCGAAAAATGCACACCATATTTATCAGATATTGAGCTAGTTTATTAAAAACCACATCATTATCCTAACAATTTTTTCTAAAAGAAATCCATCTGATTCCTGTATTCCTTTTTTTGGATTATTTTTAACCCTTTTACATCAGTTTCTTAACTGAACCACATCTAAATGTTTACCCGTAATGGACAGTGAGATTACTATAATCGGTGCCGGAGTAATTGGATTGGCAATTGCTGAAAGAGTTTCAAGGGGAAAAAAGAACATCTTTATTATTGAAAAACATTTGACCTTCGGACAGGAGACAAGCAGCAGGAACAGCGAAGTTATTCATGCCGGGATTTATTACCCGGAGGGAGGCCTAAAAGCCAGATTCTGTGTGGAAGGTAAACAAATGCTTTATGAATATTGTAAAAAATACAATGTTCCTTTTAAAAACTGTGGAAAACTTATTGTCGCAACCAATGAATCTGAAATTCCAATATTAAGTGAGATAAAAATAAAAGCTGGAAAAAATGGTGTAAATGATCTGATCGAGGTGAGTGAAGGTGAGATCAGGGAACTTGAGCCAGATATTTTTGCGGTCAAAGCCCTCTTTTCACCATCAACTGGTATAATTGATACTCATTCTTTAATGAAACAATTTGAGACCAATGCAGTAAATGGGGGTGTTCAGTTTGTATATGGAAGTGAAGTCATAGCAATAAGGAAACTTGATGAAGGTTATGAGATAACTTTAAATGAGGCAGATGGATCAATCTACACTTTCACATCCAGAACTGTAATTAACTCAGGCGGACTGACATCTGATAAGATTTCTGGGATGGTTGGAATAAAGGACGATTCATTGAGGATCAGGTTCTGCAAAGGCGACTATTACAGGTTAAGCGCCCCAAAAAACAAACTAGTTAGCCATCTCATCTATCCTGTTCCCCATCAAAATCTTGAAGGTACTGGTATACACGTCACTATTGATATGGGAGGTGGGGTAAAACTTGGTCCTGATGTCACATGGCTGGATTCGAATATTTATGACTTCAGGGTTGACCTGTCGAAACAGGAAGCTTTTTATCAATCAGCAAAGAAGTTTTTGCCATTTATCGAAAAAGAAGATATTGTTCCGGAAATGGCCGGAATACGTCCAAAAATACAGGTTCCCGGTGGTGCTGTCTGTGACTTTTATATAAGGGAAGAATCTCAAAGAGGTTATCCTGATTTTATTAATCTTATCGGAATGGAATCACCGGGATTGACTTCTTCATTGGCTATAGCTGAATATGTTCATTCTTTAATAGCCGGATAAAAGGGAATCAATAAAGAAAATCCGTCTATTTTTTTGCTATTTCTATATCATTCTCCACCTCAGCAGTAAGTTTTTCCCAGTTAACAATCCCTACCCTGTTTGTCCTGAGCGGGTTTTTATATTGATCAAGTGCAGATTCAGTATAAAATCGCCAGTATTTCAAAGCGTTTGTTAATTGATCTATTGCATCTGTCTGAAAAGATTTATTATTTGTCTTTCTGTACAAAGCCAGAGATGTGGCCCCTTTAATCTTAAATGAATAGTACATCCCCAGATATGACATTGATTTAATATCGCTTACAACATTCTTCAACTCTTCATCCCCGGTAGTATTAATTTTCCCTGCAATTCTTTCTGCCTGATCTCCGTAATTGAATAGCATATCAGCAACTTTAACAGGACTTTGCAAATTTGATGCACTTTTTTCAGTATAAGTAGAAACATAATCAGGAATAGACTGAAACCCGGTCTCTTTATGAGGCGGAAGAGTAATAAACCTGTTGACATCATGGAATCCGGAACTTGTCTGTGCCGGTTCAGGCTGACTCTTACAACCTTCAATATACCATTTATAATCAAGATCCCCCCAGTGAAATCCTGTTGTCACAGGATATATCATTGAAGCATTTTGCCACGCTGTAAACAGAGCTAAAGCGTCCGTTCCCGGAAAACGAGATGAAATGATCTGAATAAAACGATCATCTTTCAGGTCAGGATTATATCCCAGCCTTCCCCATATCATCCAGCTATACCAGTGCTTCTCAATGTCAAGTCGTACGTTATTTACAGGTTTCTTCTCAAGGAATTCTCTTCCCCAGATATAATTATCAGATCCGAAATAAAAACCCTTTGATACTTCATAAGGTATATTCTTTATAAATGACCTGACAAAATCCGGAGCTCCCCATCTGAAATAAAAGTTATCATCATTACGCAGAGTCCAGAGTGTTTTATTTCCTGCAATATCCTTCACAAACTGAGTATGAAATGCCTGTTTTTCGGAACTATATACATGTGCCTGAGCGTACTTGAAACTGTAAAGAAATTCGATGTCTTTATTTTCAGAAAGGGGCTTGAATTTTTGAATTATATATTTTGTCCCGGCTTCGTGCTGACGGTGGACGAAGATGATCTTTCTTCCGGGCTGCTCTTTTACAGCATCAAGTACTCCCAGTCCATAGGTATCATATACCCAGTCTTCCTTCACGTCAAAACCTTCACCACTTCTTCCCATATTTTCTCCGGTTGTTACTCCTATTCCGGCAAGATCAGGATAAGTCAGAAACATTTGTCTGACACTTTTCCGAAAATAGTCCTTTGTAACCGGGTTGGTCATGGCATCAGTAATACCGTATTTTCCATCAGTGCCGTAGGTAAAAATATTCCACGTCATCATAATAAATGAAATGTTTCTTTCTTTGGCGTATGCCATAACATGTTTCCAGAATACTATCTTTTCACTGATGTCCATCTTAACGACAGTTTCAGTTTTTCCGAGTATCTCCGGTTTGTCAAAACCGGTGCCTCTCAGATCATAGGTTTCAGCAAGTTTTCCTGTTGATCTTTTAACATCATTAAGGGCAATATCTGGATAATCAGGAACTTTTACCATGGAGGGAAAAGGATGAAGATTCCACAGGGATATAAGATTATAGCGATCCCGGGCAAGATTATCAATTAGCCTGGACCAGAATTCGAAATTCCACATTTCAGGTATATTGATCTGGCCGGCATCACTAAGATCGGAATAACTGGGAGTTCGGACATCCAATGGAATATTGAACTTAATCCCCCGGGTTTCCATATATGGATTCTGATTTTCTTCTTTTACCTTTTCAAGCCCATAAAGACTTATCTGCTCGGCAAGTTCCAGAATTCCATACATCATACCGGAAATGTCTCCTCCGGCAATCCAAATTCTGTTTTTATTATCTTTTCTTAGTGTGAATCCTTCATTCTTAACAATGAATTGAGCACTTCCAACAGATTTCTTCATTTCTGTTAATTCTGATTCTGATCTGACTGAAAGAATATTTATGTCGCCGAATTCCGAATTTGAAACAGCAACCTTAATCCCTGCCACGGATAGCGCATTTCTGAGATCACCCAGTGCAAAAACCAGCCCCGGATCGCTTTTCCTGATATAAACGGATAATGTCTTATCGTTTCCAGGGTTCAATTTGTGATCTGAGGTATTTTCCTGAGTCGTGAAAGATCCGAAAAAGGCAATTAAACTGATTATGAAATATGTCATCATAATAATATATTTTCTGTTAAATAAAGATGAATTTTCCCTCGCTTAAACTTTCTGGTTTATTGATTGAAAGTTAAATAAAACCTGCTAATAAATAAAATTGAATTGGTTAACCACAAAAAGAGATTCCAGATCTGGTATTTCCT
>JAHEYW010000167.1 GCA_023251395.1 Bacteroidales bacterium | reverse complement strand
GGACCAATCCACGGGCAGTTGAGATATGCGATATTGATGGTGACAACAAACCTGATCTTGTAGTTACAAGCAATACCGGCAATTATGTTTCCATTCTCAGAAATATAATCTCAGCTCCTACACCTCCTGTCATAAACTCTTTTAATCCTACCTCAGGTCCTGTCGGTACTACAGTAACAATATCAGGTTCAAACTTCAGTACAACTCAAGTAAATAATATTGTATGGTTTGGAGCCGTTCAGGCGACGGTTACTGCATCCTCAACCACAATACTAAGAGTTACAGTGCCAACCGGAGCAACATATCAGCCCATTACTGTAACAGTCAATGGCTTAACTGCTTACTCACAAGTTCCGTTTAGCGTAAAATTCCAAAGTTCTCATAGAATTGATACAGCTACCTTTGTTTCAAAAGTTGACTTTCCAACCGGAAACAATCCATATTATTGTGCGATTGGTGATATCGACAGAGACGGTAAACCTGATTTAGTAGTTACAAATAACAACAGCAATACTATTACAGTATACAGGAACATAAGTACATCAGGCTCCATACAGTCTGGTTCATTAGCTGCCAAAGTTGACTTTGCGACAGGATCAGGTCCATGTAGTATTGCGTTAGGAGACATAGATGGCGATGGAAAACTTGACCTGATCGTAACAAATTTTTCTGGTAATTCTGTTTCTGTATTCAGGAACACAAGTGTATCTGGCACCATAGGCGCCAGCTCTTTCGCTTCCAAGGTAGACTATGTCACCGGATCAGGTCCATATGGAGCTGCCATTGGTGATCTAGATGGAGATGGCAGACCTGACCTTGCTGTAACAAACCAGACAAACAATACAATTACAATTCTTAGAAACACTAGCACACCAGGAATAATTTCGACAAACTCTTTTGCACCCGGATTAGATCTTGTTACCGGAATAAATCCTCAGGGAGTAGTAATAGGTGACGTTGATGGTGATGGTAAATCTGATTTGATCGTCGCGAACAATGGTAGCAATACAATTTCAGTTTACAATAACATCAGTACTGCCGGTTCGATCACGGCAAGCACTTTTGGTTTGCCAGTTGACATCCCCACCGGAACAGGTCCTTGTTATCTTGCAATGGGTGACATTGATGGGGATAACAAACCTGATTTGGTTTTTACACTCAGTGGAAGTGCAATTGTTTCTGTTATAAGGAATACAGGCACTTCTGGCATTATTAACACTGGGTCTTTTGCTGCCAGGGTCGACCTCCCCTTAAATCACGGTTCTTTCAGTGTGTCTCTTAGTGATCTGGATGGTGATGCTAAACCTGATATAATTGTTCAGGGGAACAATTCTGTTCTGGTATTTAAAAATACAAGTAGCTCAGGATCGATCACAACCTCTTCTTTTTCTGCCAGAGTAGATATTTCAGCCGGGACTAATACAAATGGCGTTGCTACGGGGGATTTGGATGGAGATGGAATACCAGACATCCTCGCTGTTAATAATGGCAGCAATACTATTTCTGTCATAAGGAACAAAATATCTACCTTGTTCTCACCAATTATAACTTCATTTTTGCCAACTACCGGACCTGTAGGGACAACAGTTACTATTACCGGCTCGAACTTCAGTTCAACTATCTCTGATAATACTGTTAAGTTCGGAACTGTAAAGGCTACTGTTACCTCTGCCTCAGCTAATCAGCTGATAGTTACAGTTCCTTCAGTAACAAGTAGTCAGACTATTTCAGTGACAGTTAACGGAGCTACCGGCAATTCTAGTTCTCAATTCACTGTCACAACTCCCATCCCCGCTATCTCATCATTTTCGCCTTCAACAGGACCGATTGGAACAACCGTGGTTATTAAAGGCTCAAACTTCAGTGCTGTGCCTTCTGATAATATTGTATGGTTCGGACCGGTAAGAGCAGTGGTTACCTCATCAACTAATTCAGAGTTGACAATAGTTGTTCCACCCAGAGCAACAGTAAGGCCAGTTACTGTAACCGTCAAAGGTCTGACGGCTTATGCCCCACAGCCTTTTTATATAACATATGCAGGCGCACATACTTTAAATCAAGGCTCTTTTGCACAAAAGGTCAATATTCCATCAGGAGGACAATTAAATTCTGTTGCACTTTCAGATGTTGACGGTGACGGGAAATCTGATCTGATTGTATCTATCCAAAATTCAGTTTCAATTTTCAGGAATATTGGCAGTACAGGTTCAATCACTGCAAATTCATTTGCGAATAGAATCGATCTGCCAGTAAATAGTAATAGTCAGGCAGGTACAATTGCAATTGCCGACATTGACGGAGATGGGAAACAAGATATTTGCGTGACAAATGGAAATTATACTTCAATCTTCAGAAATAATAATTCTCCCGGATCGATAAGCCAATCATCGTTTGATGAGAGAGTTGATATACCCTGTGTTAACGAAATAGCCGGAATGGTCATGACTGATATTGACAAAGATGGGAAACCTGATTTGGCAGTATTGAACTATCAGGGAGCGGTAATTTATGTTTTTAAAAACAGTTGTGTTCCTGGTTCAATTAAAATGAGCTGCTTTGATACAAGAGTTGATTACAGTACAGGCACACCTTCAACTTCGGGAAATAATGCAATGCTGTCGGCATTTGATATTGATGGTGATGGTAAACCAGATCTGGTCTTGTCTGATAATTATGGAAATAAATTATCAATTTTTCAGAATGTAAGTACGATTGGAACCATTTCATCAGCATCATTTGCATCCAGATTAGATATTCCAGTTCAAAATCCTAATGGTATAGCTTTCGAAGATATTGATGGTGACAATAAGGCTGATCTCGTTGTGACAGAATATTGGGGCGGTCAAATTAGTATATTCAGAAATATAAGTGTTCCCGGTCCGCTTGTAACCAGTTCGTTCTCTTCTAAAATTTCCATTACCACACCGGGTTCGACAAGATCAGTATTCCTAAACGATGTTGACGGAGATGGTAAACCCGATCTGATCGCTACCAATTATGTACAGTACGGAACGGTCGTAATATACAAAAATGTGTGCACTACCGGGAGGATAAGCTCAGATTCATTTTTACCGAAAGTTGAATTCAGCGGTGAATCTTGTCCTACGGTTGTTGCAGTTGGAGATCTGGATGGCGACAATAAGCTTGATCTTGTCTTTCCAAATGTAGGTTCTCCGGGGTATGTTTCAATCCTTAAAAATACAATACCTGATATAGTAGTAATCAATTCGTTTACTCCGAATTCAGGTCCTGCCGGATCAACTGTAACAATTTCAGGTTCAAACTTCAGCACAACGAAAACAGACAATATTGTAAAGATTGGCAATACTGAAGCAATAGTAACCTCGGCTACAAAGGACAACCTTACCGTAATTGTTCCGTTTGGTGCTGAATCAGGACCTGTTAGCGTTACAGTAAATGAAAATACTGTAACGACGAATGACTCTTTTATTATTCTGGAAGGAGGAAGTCCTGAACTTGGAGGTTCAATAATTACTCCAAATGGTGATGGGATAAATGACCATTTGGAATTCAAAAATTTTGAAGTGTATGGCAAATCCAGCTTCAAAGTTTATAATAGCAGAGGATCCATGATCTACTGGAATAATGACTTTAATGGCAGCTGGGATCTGACAAATAATAATCACATGCTTGAAACAGGTGGTTATTTCTATGTGCTTAAAACAGAAATAGCAACATTTACGGGGTCGTTCAGCATAATAAGGTAAAAGAATAAAATCGGTAAAAATGTTGATTAAGATAAAAACGATTCTGATAGTCCTGATAATTGATACAGGTATTTTGGTTGCTCAGCAGCTGCCCTTCTCAAACCAGTATTTGTTTAACAAACAGGCCCTTTCCCCTTCTTTTGCCGGTATTACAGGAAATTTTGAAGCATTTATCACCAACCAGAAAAATGCATTGCACTTTCCTGGTGGTCCTGAATACAGAAGTCTATATGCATCAGGCCCTGTCTACAGAAACATGAGCCTGGGTGTTTCAATTTCAAATAGTTCGGTTACAATATTCAATGGCTTGGCGGCACAGCTGGATTATGCATATCATCTCCGAGTAAATGAGAATAATTATGTTCATTTTGGTCTATCAGCTGCTTATTACGATAATTTTATCATCCTCGATAACAACCAACTAAACTCTTTGCAGGGAGATCCGGGAATCCTGAGATCAAGGAAGTCTCTAAATTATGGAGTAGGTATTATTTATTCCTATAAGTCATTTCAAATCGGTGCCATGATACCAAGGTTATTTGAATCAAAGCTCAAAAACTCTGAGACCGATGCATCCTTATATTCCCTGCCGGGACTTGTGAGAATTTACTCATCAGGAACGGTAGATCTGGGCAAAGTGTTCAGCATTGTACCTTCAGTCATTGTTGAAAAATCAGACTTTGAACCAGTATGGTATAATGCCTCTGTTTTATTCCGGATTAAAGAACTGGCATGGATCGAGTTGCATTACAGGCAGGATGCTATCATGGGCTTTAATATAGGCATACATCCATCGAAAAGGATAATATTGAATTATTCATACGATCTTTCAGGTACGGGAATCATGAAATATTCTTCCGGTATTCATGAGATATCATTGGGATTTATGATCGGTAAAGGGAGTGACTTAAGATACCAGAGATCTGCATTCCGAACTACATCAAAACAACCTTATTACGACTGGATAAAATAATGCTGGCATATAATGCAAAGAAGGATAATTACTATACTGATCTTACTGTTAACCTGCACGGACTTTCTTATAAACGCTTCTACGACAGACCATTCCGACTTTTCCCAGGTAAACAGGTTTATGTCTGAGAAGAAATTTAAGGAAGCTATCCCACTATTAAAAGCAATCATTGAAAAGGATCCACTGAATCCGGATGCTAATTTTAAACTTGGCATCTGTTATTATTTCTTCCCTGACAGAAAAAACCTGGCACTGGAATATTTCAGAAATGCCATGGGCAATATTAATCAGAATTACAAATTCAGTAATAAAGACAATACCGGGACAGTTCCTGTGGATATTTATTTCTTTATCGCAGAATCTTTTTTGAATAATTATATGCCCGACAGTGCTTTGTACTATTATATCAAATATAAGAACAGGGTTAACCAGGAATCTCCCTTCAACCTTGACAAAAGAATCAACTGGTGTGTGAATGCCATGAAAGAGATGAGTACACCGCTTAACGTTAATATAAATAATCTGGGCAATAGTATTAATTCAAAATACATTGAAAGGAATCCTGTCATTACGTTAGACAATTCAGTGCTTTTTTTTAGTTCTGCACGACCTGTTGCAACCACCGACAAAGTTCAGAATGATACACTAAATAATGAACCTGATGGCAATATATACTACGCAATAAAGATGCCTTCAGGCAAATGGAGTAAACCTGTCTATTTCAATCATAACACTTCGAAAGATGAATTTCCAGCATGTCTGTCCGCAGATGGAAAGATGTTGATTCTTACACGGAAAACAAGAGATAATTATGACCTTTTCTATTCTCTTTTTGAGAAAGGTGAATGGACAAAACCTGTTTCAATGGGAGGTTCAATAAACTCCTCCGGGAATGAAAAAGAGGCAAGCCTGTCTCAGGATGGAAAAATATTATACTTCTCCAGTGACAGAAAAGGTGGTTACGGAAATTACGATATATATGTTTCAAATAAAATGTCCGATGGCCATTGGACCAATCCGGCTAACCTTGGAAAAACAATCAACACTCCGGACAACGAAGCTTCTCCATTCATCTATCCTGACGGGAAAATATTGTATTTCAGCTCTGACGGACACATGGAGGAAAGTATGGGAGGTTACGACATATACTACAGTACAAAAAACGATAATGATACCTGGAGCTTTCCTAAACACCTGAAATATCCGGTCAACACTACCCGAGATGATTTGAACTATCAGATAGCTTCTGGAGGAAGACGTTATTGTACATCGTTGACAGATTTCAATAGTTTTGATATTGTAGAAATAGCAGGACATCAGGATGATGCAAACGATTTTAGTCAGGGCACGGGCCGTTCAAACCTCTTTTCGGAGCTTAATGTAACTGAGGTAATGGAGGTCCAGAAGGAGGTCGAAAAAGAGGTCCAGGTGTCTGATGTTGTTGAAGTAAAAACAGAAGTAGAAAAAGAAGTCCCTGTTGTAGAGACCATTGAGGTCGAAAAAAATAATCCCCAGAATTACAGTCTTGAGTCAGTTAACCTCGAAAAGATTGACAGTACGCAACGTGAATTGCTGATAAAAAAAGTGAAGGACTATTACAGTAAAACTATTGGTACTGACAAGTCGGTTATCTTTAAGACAATTTTCTTCTCTTTCAATAGTGCGGAACTGCTGATGCTTTCGAAAAACGAACTGAGGGTACTGGTTGAATATCTGAACGAAAACCCCACGGTGAAAGTCGAGGTGATAGGTCATACAGATATTGTTGGTGACTGGGACGTTAACCTTAATGTATCAAGGGACAGGGCAGGCTCAGTCTATCAATTTTTACTGGAGAACCATATCGCCCACAACCGTATTATTTATTATGGAAAAGGAAGCGCTGCTCCTATTGCCAGCAACACTACTATCGACGGAAGAGCTAAAAACCGGAGAGTAGAAATATTGCTGCTAAAATAGACTATCTTGTAAATAGGTTTCAAAGATCTTAGATTATGAAAAAGTTATTTCTTATTGTATATTCATTTCTGTCAGGATGTCTTTTATATGGACAGACAATTATGCAGGTAATTGAAGATGCACATACCGGGAAGGTTATTTCAATTGATGTGGACCAGGCTGGTACTTTAATATTATCGGGAGGGATTGATAACAGGGCACATCTCTGGAACACAAGTACAGGGCAGAAAATAAAATCATTTTCAGATGCCGAAGGGTATCCGGCCGTTTTGTTTTGCAATAGCATAGGCAAATTTGTTACCTCAAGTCTGAGCGGGAAAATAATTGTATGGGACTATGAATCAATGAAGCCTGTTACGATGCTAAAAGGAAACTCAGCTGATATAGTATCACTGGCTTTTAACAACCAAAATTACAACATTGCAGGAGGTGCAAAAGACGGCAGAATTATAGTCTGGGATCAATCCGGGAAAGTGCTTTTGAACATTATAGCGCACAATACTGAAATTAAAACGGTGTTGTTTAATAGTCAGGGGAATAAACTGGTTTCTGCCAGTGCAACGGAAGTCAAGATCTGGGACGCAGCTAATTTCACTCTTTTGAAAACCATTGATCCCGAATCGAAGTTAGTTCAATCCCTTGCAATCAGCAATAATATTGATAGGATTGCATTAACATCTGGTCCTAGAACAGTTGAAATATGGAATTTGGAGAATTTTTCCAGAGAATATGATTTACCGAAAACCAGTAATAATATAATGTCTGTCGGGTTCAGCCCTGATGATAGATATATTACTACCGGAGGGGATGATGGAAGCCTTGAAATTATTGACCTGAATTCCAAAGCAACTGTTAAAGAAATCCCGGATGCACATGAATCAGGCATTGGGGAACTGAAATTCACAGAAGATGGATTAAAGCTTATCAGTGCAGGGTCTGATGGCAGAATAAAGATATGGAACCTTGGTACTTTAAACATTACTGCTTCACAGGCATATAAGAAAGCTCACGGGCTATATGCTCAGGGAATAAATAACTCACAGAATCAGGATGATAAACAATACCGCGGAGATATGTTAAAAGGATTAGGAGTTGCCTATTCCGGAAAAGACCTGCAGTTTGGAAATTATTATGCTCTGATAATTGGTATTGATAATTACAAAGGTCAGTGGAACCTGCTAAAAAATGCCGTTAGTGATGCAAAAGCTATCAGTCAGTTACTGAGAGCCAAATACAAATTCGATTATCTCAAGGAATTGTTTAATGAACAGGCAACACGTGTCAACATTATTAAAGAGCTTGAATGGCTTGTACAGAATGTTAAAGA
>JAHEYW010000166.1 GCA_023251395.1 Bacteroidales bacterium | reverse complement strand
TTATAGAACTGCTCCGGCTTCAGAGTAATTTTATCAAGAAAATGGTTTTCACCAAAGCTTATATTTACTGGGATAATATGCACCTGATACTTATCCAGTATCTCTGTTGACAGGTCGCAGGTTGAATCGGTTACCAGAGCTATGTTGAATTTTCTTCTGAATACAGACTCACTCTGCCTTATCATATCATCGGCTTTCTGGAAAGTAGTGGTACCATAGTTTTTCAATTCGTAGAACAGGTCAGCCGGGTTATCAGTATGTACATGTATTCTCCTGATCTTGTCTGAACCGGCAACGACAGCTGAGTTACCATATTTTTCGAGAAGGATCATCATCTCTTTTTGAGGAAGGGTTGAATCTTTCAGAACAGCTTCCGTACAATATCTGAATTCTACATTTTCACTTATAACTTCCTCGGTTCTTGGAAGATCTGATGCATCGGCTTTAGCCAGAATAAGTTCTTTAAAATTCCTTGAATGAATATATTCGATGATCCCTTCAACAAAAAGCACAAACCCTTTTGCACCTGCATCTACAACATTCGCTTTTGCCAGTACCTTAAGCTTGTTTTTTGTTTCGGAAAGCGATTTTAAAAGAGTATCGTATGAACTAAGAAGAAGCTGATCGAAATCGGTGAATTTATTCCAGCTGTTGTAAATATAATCGGCCCATTCTTTAATAACCGTAAGCATGGTCCCTTCGACCGGGTTTGCAACCGCCTCATAAACGTACTTTACAGATCCCTGAATGCTCTCGGCAAACTGTCTCATATTAACTGAATGGAGATCTTCTGTTTCGTTGCTCAGGCCATAGAAAAACTGTGCGAAAATAATCCCGGAGTTACCCCTTGCATTAACCAGGATAGTTTCTGAAATCCTGTCAGCGGTTATCTTGTAAGATCTGTGTGGATGAATTGATTCAACAACCGAACGGATAGTTGAGGCCAGGTTTGTTCCAGTATCACCGTCACTCACAGGGAAGACATTTATCCTGTTAAGTTCAATCTGGTGAGCAATAACTTTCCTTGCCCCTGCCACAAAAGTGTAATAAAGATTGCGGCCATCCATTTTTACTAAAGGTGCACTAGCTGAAAACGCCATTCTCTTTCCTTAAAAGTTCTGCAAAGATATGAATTAATTAATGACTCTTTCTATCATGCTTTTTCCGCCATATTAAAATCGCGTTAAATAAAGATAATCAGTGACATATGATATCAATATACTTGATTTAACAGAGCCTGTATGGGAATTCTATTTTTTTCTTCCTGCGAGGAGGAACAGAGGATATTTTTTAACCTCATTATTGACTTCCCGTTCAATAACCGTGAAAATCTTTTCACCGGTAATCTCAAATCCTTTTCTGATCATCAGTTTCTTCATCTCTTCAGTATCAAATCCTTTATGACCGTCAAATTCAGGATCTCTGAAATGAAATGAGCCATCTTCCGTTACCAGATCTCCGATGAATAACGAACCACCTTTTTTAAGGATTGAATTGAAGATCTCAAATGTCTTACCGATGTCTTTAATATGGTGAAGTGTAAGTAAGGTATAGATTGAATCAAAATTGTGCCCGAGTATATTCTCTTTGAAAATATCGGTAAGCAAAGGAACCATATTTGAAATATTCTCCTTTCTGATCTTTTCCTTCAGGACATCAACCATTCCCTGAGAAGTATCTGCAAGGGTAATCTTTTTAAAGTGATTGATAAGCTGAAAGCTTACAAGACCTGTTCCGCTTCCAAACTCAAGTGCGTGTTCATATCTCTTATTGCCCAGCAGGCTGATTATTTCACCGGCAAATCGTTTTGCCCTTTCAACTCTATGGGGATCTATGTCCCAATCTTTTGCTTTCTGATCGAAGTCCATTTTAAATGTTTTACTCAGACTAAACAATTATGATTCATAAAAGTTTATTGAGAAACAATTTTGCTTCTTTCAGTTAGCGACACTATTGATAGGGGGGATAACTAATTACCGAATCGTGGATTAACAACATTGTTGTAAATCGACCCGAAAGTATAGGTTATTCCAACCATAAAAAAATACTCATATTGAGTCTCCAGTTGTCTGCGTCGCAGAAGGACCTCTTCCGTAGAAGCAACACCTTTTATAAGGCTTAACTGATCATGTATTACAGAGGCACCTCCTTCAAGCGACAGGGTAAGTCCTTTAGCTAATCGTAAATCGAGTGATGAATTCATTGAAAGATTGTTCTTCGACCAGTCGTGAAGGTAGTTGCTATAACTCAGACTTAAATTAACAGAGCCCCATTTTTGTACCGACTGAAAAGCAGCTGACAGTGAATGACGCCAAAGGTCCTCCTTGATTTTATCATAAACCGTTGTATCCATATAGCTGTTGAAATTATAGCCAGCTTTATATAAAATCCTGAACTGATGCCTTGTTGATTGTGAGTATGGGAAAATATCATATTCAATTCCGGGCATTAATGATGATGACAGCCTGTAGTTATTATAGCTTGAGGCAGCCAGAGAAAGGGAACCTCCATAAGACCAATGGTCGTTTATGCTTTTTACAATCAGAGTATTGAAAGACTTCGAGTCGTTATAACTTGTATAAGTTGAGCCAGAAAGATCATACTTGTCTTCCGAATATGAGTATACTGCCCTGACATTGATCTTCCAGTCTTTGGTTACCCGGTTGGCAGAAATATTACCACTGAGATATGATGATTTATAAGATTTCTGGGCATCAATATAACCTGACATTGATCCTCTGAAGACCCAGCTGTTCCATTTATCGGTAGTAACAGTTTCGGAAAGTGGCTGGGAAAAACTAATTTTCATGAACATTCCCAGCGGAGTTTTTGCAACATATCTCATTAGTCCCATTTTGAGAGTGTTAACGCTTTTTACCCGTTGACCATCAGTCGTTTCATCAGGGGGAGTGATAAATCTTAGGGTGTCTGCCATTCCGCTGAATCTGCCTTGTCCCACAATAAAATATGAATATTCATACCCGCCGGATCCGGTCTTTTCGTATGTCGATATTATATAAACATCTGCTTCCCTGATGTCCCTGACATAGTTTACAAAAGGGATCTCTTTTCGGATATAATCTGAAGCGTCCATATATACTTTCAATGCGTCCTTTCGGAGTGAATCGGATTTAAAGAGTACCTGGGAAAATGAGGCAATTGAGTATAGCAGGAAAAGGGTAACAAGGAGGGAATGTTTCATTCTTAAGTTTTTAGGTCAGACAAAAGTGAGAACGAAAGTAAGGCACTGAAAATTGCCTCACAAATAATATTTTAGGTTTAACACAAGATTAACACACCCGCGAGGAGATAATAGAAAACCCGGGATAAGTTTCGGAAAGGAAAAACCAGCTTATCCCAGGCGTGTTATAATTAGCTATAATACTGAAGAATTTATTTTACTCTTTTCCCTTCACTCAACAAGGAGGCCCTTACCAGCCCTTCATCTCCCATTATCCAGAACCTTCCTCCAAGTTCCCAGGGCCTTGTATTATTTATAAAATCGGTCTCATATTCCATTTCATTGTTAATCTTAATAACACTAACCCTGTCAGGGAACAGATTCTCACATTCATTATCGAAATAGATTACTGTTTTTTCTGGTATGTATAGTCGTATCACAGTTTTGTCAGCAGCCCATTTTCTGCCTTCCGGTAATGTAAAGTATTCATCAAGATAAAGTGTATCCCTGGTGAAACGGTAGTTATATTTCAATGATTCGGCCTTATTTACAGCATCTATTCTGGATATTGCCATTGAACCTTTGCTGATTTCAATTTTAGATGTCTTGTCAGCAGTTACGTATAGTTTGAGCCTGGGACGTATGCATAATCTTGAATCCGGGTCAGAGATGAACATTGAATATTCATTTTCAGGAAGTTTAAATTCCTTTCTGGTATGAAGATCCTTCACTTTTCTGTCAGTTACGATGAAAAGAGTATCTTTTTTATTCTGAAGTATTTCCTGCGAAGTGCTTTCACCGTATTTAGAGAAACTTACTCCTGTGTTGACCAGTATAATTGTTAACGCGGTAAGACTGGCTACCCAAGTGACAAAGAAAACAAGGCTTGGAATCCCGTCCCTTACCCTGAACCAGAAAATCATCTTAATTCCCCAGTAAATGATTGCACAAAGTGGCAATAAAAAGGCGATGAAGGATAAAACAATTATCCACATAGATATTGAAGGATCAACAATGAAGTTCAGAAAATCGTGCATAAAGAACAGATTTGAATTCAGAGAGCCCATTGAGATGAACTCGGGGTTCTTGAAAAAATATACCAGGAATACAGCCAGCAGAGCTGACAGTCCAAATGCCAGAAACAGGATGCCGAAGAGGATCATTATTATCCGGAAAACTATATAAAAGAATTTCCCGATGGCACCAAATATTTCATTTATTGCACCGCCCGGACCACCCGATATATTTGTATTTATTCCGGCAGAGTTCCGCCTGTGATAATTCTCTCCATAGAGCTCTCTTTTCTGATACTCGGATCTTGCACTGGGAACTGCAATCCATAATGCCAGGTAAACAAAGAACCCAATTCCGAAAAACAGGGAGGTAAGAATGAAAGCAACACGTATCCAAACCGGGTCGCTATTAAGGTAAGCTCCAATACCACCACATACTCCACTGAAAACTGTATCATCGGGATTTCTGTAAAGACGTCTTCTGACCGGACCTGAAAACGTGGACTGGTTCTGTTGTTCCGGTACCTCAAAGTCCTCAGGTTTTCCAAGGATGCCGATCATGGCTTCCACTTCTGGTTTTGAGATCACACCGGTTGTGTTCTTCTGTGACTGAAAGATCTCTCCGATCCTGGATTCAATATCTTCAATAGTCTCATTTCCACCAGGGATGTTCTGAAATCTGCTGTTTATTGCCTGAAGATAATTCCGGAGCATATGGTATGCATCTTCCTCTATCTGGAATAATGTACCGGCAAGATTTATTTTAATTGTTTTGTCCATTTTATAGGGTATTAGGTTTGGGGGTAGATTATTTTTTTCTGATTAGATTTACTGATTCGACCAGTTCACCCCAGGAATTATCGAGGTCTTTCAGATATTCCTTGCCTTCAGGAGTAAGCTCGTAATATTTTCTCGGAGGACCCTGTTGAGATTCCTCCCACCGGTAGCTGAGAAGCCCGGAATTCTTCTGCCTTGTCAGAAGGGGGTACAGAGTACCTTCAACAACAATAACTTTGGACTCCTTGAGTTCTCGTATTATATCGCTTGCGTAGCATGAATTTCTTGACAATATTGACAGTATGCAATATTCCAGTATTCCCTTGCGCATCTGTGCTTTTGTATTTTCCAGATCCATTTTTTAATAGTTTAAATTGACTGACAATTTCAATAACCGGAATGTCTATAACTTCATGTTTTTCCTGACGTTATTAAATTCCTTTTTGACCGATTCTTTGATATTATGAATATTCACCGGTTCCCCCTTCATCTCTATTTTCTGTGCTGTGGTCTTTGCCTCAGGAAGTACTATGTAGAGAACCAGGTAGATCAGAAGCCCGGCCCCTCCTGCGAAAATCAGCGCAGCAAAAATGATTCTAAGGATTATCGGATCCATGCCCCAGTATGCTGCCATCCCGGAACAAACTCCGCCGATAATGCGGTGATCAGTATCCCGGTACATCCTGTGGTAACCAGGGGATGAGAATTTATCTTTTGCAGATCTCCCTTCTTCATCTGCAATATCTTCCGGCGAACCCATTACAGAGATGATCTCATTTACATCCTGAATATTAATTACCTGTTTGTAACCCGACATTTTAGTCCTGAACAGTTCTGCCATTCTTGTCTCAATATCAGAAAGTATCTCTGCCGAGCTCTCTTCATTGGCAAAGTGAATCTCAAGGTTCCGGAGATATCTTTTTAGTTCTTCATAAGCATCTTCATCGATGTTGAATGAATAGCCTCCCAGATTTACGCTCATTGTGATTTTCATAGAAGCCAAATATTTATAGTACTGTTTAAAACATATAACATGACAATACAAAGATATATAAATAAAATAATACTATGCAATACATGGTACTAAAAAATAACATATTTCTGCATTTATTTTTTAATGGCCTATAAATCAACGAAATAAATTAAGGGATTTTTTATGTGGCATAAGAGAGAATGGATAATCTGATCCCCCTGGTGCCTGAAGAATGAGAAGAAAATTCACGGTTCCATCCTGATAGGTAAATTTCGTCCTGCCACAATCAGAGTCGGTTGGCTTGCTTCGGCATATTAACCCAACATCACATCCTATGGTTTCAGAATTATCTAAACTTATATCTATATTTATCGAAATATAATCAACATGGGAAAGAAATATAAATGGGGTATTCTGGCTCCCGGGAAAATATCGGCGAAATTTGCTGTCGGTCTCAAATTGCTTGAAAATGCGGAGCTGTACGCTGTCGGATCACGCGAGCTCGGGCGGGCGAGGTCCTTTGCTGAAGAATTCGGATTCAGAAAATATTACGGAAGTTATGAAGAGCTCGCAGCTGACCCCGATGTGGAAGTCATTTACATTGCTTCCCCGCACTCCCATCATAAGGAACACACTTTGCTATGCCTTCGCAATAACAAACATGTTATATGTGAAAAGGCATTTGCCATGAATACCGATGAGGTGGAAGAGATGGTCGATGAAGCCAGAAAAAGAAACCTTTTCCTGATGGAAGCTTTATGGCCACCCTTTCAGCCATTTTATAAAAAGGCGAAAGAGATCTTAAATTCTGGAAGCCTGGGAAATATTATTCACCTTAGAGGTTATTTTACATTTATTGCTCCATATGATCCTGATGAAAGGAAATTCAATCTTTCACTGGGAGCTAGTTCATTATTGGATATTGGAATCTATCCTGTAATTGATGCTCTAACTTTCTTTGGTGTTCCGGAAGAAATAAAAGCTATAGCAGCTTTTGGTAAAACAGGTTCTGAAGAAAGCATTTGTGCTGTCTTTTCATATCCTGGTGGCCGTCTGGCAGAAATATACAGTTCATTCAGAACGGACGACGATATAGGATGTGATCTTTTGTGCGAAAAGGGAAATATGCAGGTCCAGAGAGGCCGGGATATGAATCAGGTCGTTATTCTGAAGTATCATAATTCGAAACCGGAAGAGTTTAATTATCACCCCGATGCAATGGGATATCACTGGGAAGCCGTGGAGGTAATGAAATGTCTCGATGAGGGCAAAACTGAGAGTCCGGTTGTACCGCTTTCTTTCAGCCTCGACCTCATCAGAACGCTCGACAGGATACGGAAGGAAGCTGGAGTAGTTTTCCCGGGAAGAGAGTGAAGAATGAGGGGGAGAATCCTCCTTCGCCAAGGCTACGGAGGACAAAGGGGGAGATAAGGAGAATGGGAGAAGCAACGAAATATAATCTCCTTCTGGAAGGGGTTAGGGGTGGGTTTCTTACTCTTTGCAACTCTGTGTAACTGGTTTTTCAGAACTTATTTTAATGCTTGAACCCGACTCACCCGACTTATCATTCTACAGGAAGAAATTCTTCCTTAGCATAATCATTCCGGGAATGTTCATCTTCCTGATGTGGCTGATGAAAGTAATTGAGATCCTGTTTGAGCTTGATCTTTCCTTTCTTGGAATATACCCGCTTGAATTAAAGGGGATCCCGGGTATTTTTCTGTCTCCAATTATACAAGCTGATTTCAAGCATCTGATCAATAATTCCATTCCTCTTTTTTTTCTTGCCACCGGTATCTTTTATTTTTATTCGGAGGTTGCCCTGAAAGTATCAGCCTGGATCTATGTTCTGACAGGTATTTTCGTCTGGCTTGCGGGAAGAGATGCCTACCATATCGGTGCAAGCGGACTGGTTTATGGCTTTGCCTCTTTTTTGTTTTTCAGCGGAATAATAAGGAAATACTTCAGACTTGTGGGGCTGTCTCTTCTTGTCGTATTTCTCTATGGATCAATGGTATAGGGTATGTTACCTGAACTATATAAAAATGTCTCCTGGGAATCCCATATGCTTGG
>JAHEYW010000165.1 GCA_023251395.1 Bacteroidales bacterium | reverse complement strand
ATTCCATCTTTTCTTTTATATTTGATAAGCTCTTTTGAAACACCTGCAAGCTGGGGATATGGGTTTTCAAATTTTGTAACCTGGGTCAGCTTTCCGGTTTTAAGATTCCTGATAAAGTAGTTTGGCACCTCATTTACGCTCTGACGTGTTGTAAGAATAAGTCCCTTTGCCTGATCAATAAATGGTGACCCTGAACCGGCAGTTGTTTCATAATAAGGTGCTTCTGATCTCCACAGCCTTGTCTTTTTTGCTGTTGCAATATCATATTTATCCAGGAAAGGACGATCACCTTCAGGTGACGCTCCGGTACCACTCAGATAAAGAGACTTGCCTTTGTCGGCAAAGAGAAGAACACTTCTCCCATATGCATTGGCCTCAGTAACAAACCTTCCCGGATTTGCATAATTATCATCACTGTTCAGCTCAAAAAGTTTCTTTTTTGTGTCCTGCGGATTAACCGGATTGAAAGAGCTGGTAACCCGAATTTTTGTTTTACTCAATCCTTCCGTAAGGATCGCAAAGTCTTCCCTTCCCCATGTAATACCATTGAATCTCATCTCAGTTGCAACGAATTTTACTGGTTCACCTGTAAAAGGAGCTGCAAGTGTAAACACCTGATCATGATACTTCAGTTCCTTCTTATAATCTCCCTCATCAAGAGCTTCTGCCCAGTAAATGGTAGATGGTTTATCAGGCCTCCAGTTAATGTAGCGGGCCCCGGTAAGTACCACGTCATATCCTCTGGGCTGGTTTTCCATCAGGGGTCTATCTGAAACCGTTTTGAGTGCGTTTCCTTTCAGATCCCATATCTGTGTTAAAGCCGGGAAACTATTATAGGGAACAATGTAAGAGAATGGCTTATTTATAGTTGTGACCATTAAATAGTTACCATCGGGAGACGGAGAGATTTCTGTCACCATTCCGGGTTTTCCGACTTTAACCAGGTTGTTTCCGTTCCACGACATTACCTGAGACTTTGCGAAATATTCGAAGATCTTTTCATCTTCTGGATCTTTAAGCATGTCCTCATAAGTTGCTGCCTGTCCCTTCTTCCCAAGGTTTTCCTGAACCACGGGTCCTTCAGGAACCAGATTTCTGACTGGTCTTGGTCCCCTGTCAGGATCAGTCACAACACAAACAATGCTCTTATTGTCAGATAACCAGGAAAACGGATCCTCAAATACCATATTTATATTGTCAGCAATCTTTTGAATTTTCAGGGTTGGCACATCGCATATCCAGAGTTCGATGCTATTCTTCCTTGTATTGGTGAAAGCAAATTTCTTTCCATCGGCAGACCAGGAAGGCAATCCCAGCTTTGGTTCTGAAGGCATACCTGGAATCTCTCTGATGTTTGTTCCATCAATATTCATCAGCTTGTAGCTTTTGTTATATGTCTGTCTGCTTGGACCGCTGATTGCGGGATCGATCCTGAGTCCTGCTATTCTGAATTCCTCAGCAGCAAGATCGGCAATTGCAATATTTCCCGGTCTCTCAATTATCAATATTGTAGATTTATCCGGACTCACAGAGACTGAAGGGGTCTGGGGAGCATCAACAATTTTTACAATATCTGCTGGAGGAAGCTGATATTTAAGGGCCCCCTGCGACATTACATTCAAAACGGAAGCTGAGAATAAGCATAACAGAATCGAGACTTTCTTTTTCATTTTAAACAGTTTTAATGTTTTATACGGGTCTAAAGTTATTAATTTGGAAATAATCACTTATGTTTTAAAATAGTAACAAGATTATTGTAATCTCACCTTGAACATTTATTACTTTTGCCAGCAAATTTAAAAAAGGAATTTAACTGGATTAAGATGGAAACTTTTTTTGATGACAAAATATCTGAAAGACTCGGCGGAGTGAATTTTGGAAAGTCCACAGTTATATACAAGTTTGAGATAATAAAAAGGGCTAAGGCTGCAGCAAAAAAAGCTCATCCGGAAACAGCTCTTATTGATATGGGCGTTGGCGAGCCAGACTGGCCAGCCGATAGTCTTGTTGTAAAAGCTCTTGCTGAAGAGGCAGGAAAACCTGAAAACAGGTGGTATTCCGACAACGGAATAATTGAGTTCCAGGAAGCTGCTGCTGCATATCTGCAAAATGTTTATGGATTGAAAGACATTAATCCATCAGAAAATATTGTCCATGGGATAGGTTCAAAACCGGCACTTGCATTATTACCGATTTGCTTCATTAATCCGGGTGATGTGCTTCTAACTACCATTCCGGGATATCCTGTTACAGCAACATATACAAAGTACCTGGGAGGAGAGGTTTTCAATCTGCCGCTGCTTGAATCGAACTCATTCCTTCCTGATTTCACAATCATCCCCAAAGAAATTCTTAAAAAAGCCAAGCTTCTTTATCTGAATTATCCTAACAATCCGACAGGTGCTGTCGCAACAAAGGAATTCTTTAAGGATGTAGTTGCTTTTGCAAAACAGAACAATATAGTTGTTATTCACGATGCTCCGTATAGTGCCCTTACCTATGACGGTTATAATCCTCTCAGTTTCCTCTCTGTCGAGGGGGCAATGGATGTGGGACTGGAGGTACATTCGATGTCAAAGGCCTTCAATATGACTGGATGGAGACTTGGTTTTGTTTGTGGCAACAGCAAAGCTATTAAGGCATATGCAACAGTAAAGGACAATTCAGATTCCGGTCAGTTCAGGGCAATTCAGAAAGCATCCATTGTAGCCCTCAACCATCTGGAGATCACAGAGAGAACTGTTGCGAAATATTCAAGACGTTTCAATCTGCTGGTCTTTGCATTGAATGAAGTTGGCTTTAGTGCCAGAAAGCCAAAGGGTTCTTTCTATATTTATGTCAAAGCACCTGTTGGGACAGAGGGTGGAAAGGTTTTCAATTCAGCATCTGAGTTTTCTGAATTTCTCATTACAGAATCATTGATATCTACCGTACCATGGGATGACGCCGGAAAATATATCAGATTCTCGGTAACTTTTGAAGCCGGAACAGAGGAAAAAGAGGTTGAGGTGATTAATGAAATGAAAAGAAGAATGATGTTATTAAGACTCAAATTTTAATAAATTTTATTTAACCATCGATTATTTTGACGAAAAAGGACGACCATTTAAAATAATCTGAATATTTTTACCGACCTGTCATTTTAAAGTAATTTGTAAACTAACCCGGATTTGCTCTTATGCAAAAAATCTCAGCAGTAGTCATAACTTTTAATGAGGAATTATTTATTGAAAAATGTCTTGAGTCAATTAAGGATGTTGCTGATGAAATCATCGTTGTAGACTCATTTTCAACCGATTCCACAGAAGAGATATGTAAGAAATATAGTGTCAGGTTTGTAAAAAACAGCTTTGGTGGGTTCCGTGACCAGAAGAATTTTGCACTTTCTCTTGCCTCAAACAAATATATACTTTCAATAGATGCTGATGAAGCACTGAGTGAAGATCTGCGCAATAACATTCTTACACTTAAACGAAACCTGAATGCTGATGGATACCTTTTCAATAGATTGAGTAATTTCTGTGGTCAATGGATAAAACATTCAGGCTGGTACCCCGACAGACAGCTCAGGCTGTTTAACAAAGAAAAAGGAAAATGGGGAGGATACAACGTACATGAAAAGATCGAATTGGCTGAGGGAAGCAAAATTAAAAGGATGAAAGGCGACCTTTTGCACTGGCCTTGCTCTTCTAAAACAGATTATACCGAGAAGATGGAAAAGTACTCCGATATTGCTGCTTTTGAACTGCATGTGGCTGGCAAAAAATCTGATGCGTTCAAACCCGTATTCCACATGGCCTGGAGGTTTTTTGTTACATATATTGTCAGATTAGGATTCCTTGATGGTCGGAACGGGTACTTCATTTGCTTTTCCGATTCTTCTTACAGCTATCTTAAATACATGAAGCTCAAAAAAATTAACCGGACCGGAGCTTCCAACTATAAATCATATAATGGACAATAATGAAGATATTACACAGGCCCTCAAGGTATTGAGAGAGGGTGGTGTGATTCTTTATCCTACAGACACCATCTGGGGTTTAGGTTGTGATCCAACAAATGACGCAGCCGTCAAACGAATTTTCAGAATAAAATCAAGAACAGACAGTAAAAGTCTCATTATTCTTGTCAATTGTGAAGCGATGCTCGAACGATATGTGAACAACATCCCTGAAGTTGCAAGGGAGGTAATTGCAGTCTCAGATCAGCCAATCACAATAGTATATCCCGGAGCTAAAAATCTTGCCCCATCTGTTGTTGCAGAAGATGGATCTGTTGCAATCAGAATATGTATGGATGAATTTTGCCAGAAACTGATCGAAAGGTTCCGGAAACCAATCGTGTCAACATCTGCCAATATAAGCGGACATGCTGCTCCGGCATTTTTCGATGACATAAGCAAGGAAATTATCAGTTCTGTAGACTATGTGGTTCACCATAAAAGAGATGACCGGCAAAAGAAAGTTTCTTCACCGGTCATTAAAATTGAAGTAAATGGTGTGATTAAAATAATCAGGAAGTGATCTATTTTGATCTTACATGGCCAGAACCGGATACTCTTGCGTCGATTTTAGGATTCCCGGAGTAAGAAACATTTCCGCTTCCTGAAACGCGGGCATTTAATTCGTCTCCTGCTTTACAGCTGCAGCTTCCGCTTCCGGAAATATTAACCTCCAAATGGTCAATTTCAAACGATTCACCTTTATAGCTTCCTGAACCGGAAATGTGAATGGTTCCCTTATCGGCAGAGCCAGTGCCATTAATAATGACATCACCTGATCCTGAAATACCGGATTCGAATTGATCAGCCTCCAGGTCAGAGACATAAATCTTTCCGCTCCCGCTTACATTTAAATATAATTTGTCTGCCTGAATCTTGCTTTCAGTCCTGGCATTCCCCGAACCTGAGACACCTATTCCTTTTAACTCTGGCAGAGTGATGAAAACATCAACTTTCTCATTGTTGAAAAAATGATTATTATAATTCCTGATGAGAAGCTTATTATCCCTCACAACTGTTTCAATTTCAGAAATATATTCCTTATCACCCTCAAGCACAACGCTGAATTCAGACCCGATTTTTACGGTTAAGGTTCCGGCGACACCAAATCCAATCTCAGAAAACCCTGAAGCTTTCCTGGTTTCTTTGGATACAGATTGTCCTGACAAAAATGTTGCTGACAACATTAAAGTGAAAACAACAATTGCTTTGTAAAGATTCTTTTTCATTATTAATACTGTTAGTTAGCTGAACTGTTTAATAATAGACGGCAGTATTTTAAATATGCTGCATTATTTTTGAAAAAAGATGGAGACCGAAGTCGGAAGTCAGAATTACGAAGGTAATCAGGAAAATTCCCCTTTTGAAGGGGTTAGGGGGATGTCACGAAGTTGGCAATATCAAATTAATCAAACCAGGTATCAATTTATCTCATCTATACCTTCGGGAATGATCATCTCAATGATCTTCCTTTTTTTATCGATACTGATAATAAGGTCTTCGTGAAGTGGGAGAAGTAATTCTTTACCCCTGGTGGTTTTAATATTCAGAAGGAAATGTCCGGGTTGTTCAATCAGTTCAATAACTGATCCTATCATCTCTTTTTCTCCTGAAAGGACTTTATAGTTAATGAGGGAGCTCATGTCATCTGACCTGGAGATTTTTACACCTTTAGTAAGATAAACATTGGATCCTACAAATTCTTTCATTTTAAGATCTGATTCATATCCCGAGAATTGAAGCCTGATGGAAATATCATCAGGTTGTTCTGCATACTTTACAAAAAAAGGAACGGGTCTTCCATCTATTTCAATGTAGACCGATTCCATTTCGGGTATTTTTTCTGAAAAATTTCTTTCCAGTTTAATCGTTACAACTCCATTGAAGCCGTAAACCCTGGTAATTTTTCCAAGCAATATGTGTTTTTCATACGACATATAGCCCGCAGATCTAAACGATCTGTTGATTATTCCTGTGGAGCATCTGCTGCAGGCTCTGCTGGTGCTTCTTCAGCTGCCTGAACAGTGTCTTCAACTGGTGTTGTAATCTGCTTTAATTCAGCAGCTTCTTTTGCAGCAAGCTCCGCGTTTTTCTTGGCAAGTTTTGCTGCCCTTGCATCATTGACTTTTTTCTCTGCTTCGATTCGACCTACTTTGTCATCATCAGCTGTTTTTTCAAGATTTGACTTCTTAGCATTGATTTTTTCATCATTCTGCTTCATCCACTCATTAAAACGCTTTTCAGCTTCAGCTTCGTCAAATGCACCTTTTTTTACACCTTCATTAAGGTGTTTCTTAAGAAGAACTCCTTTGTATGATAGGATAGCTCTACAAGTATCTGTAGGTAGTGCGCCATTTTGCAGCCAATCCAACGCTTTATTGAAATCAAGTTCAATTGTAGCCGGATCAGTGATCGGATTATACTTCCCGATCTTTTCAATATATCTGCCATCCCGTGGCGACCTGCTATCAGCTACCACAATGTGGTAGTAGGCCAGCTTCTTGCGGCCTTTCCTAGCTAATCTGATTTTAACTGCCATTAATTTTTACGCTAATTTTATTACCTGCTTTAAAAAAATTGTGGGTGCAAATATAGAAGGAATATTTTAAAGAACAATTCTAAAACCCTTATTTTTTGATCCTGAACATCCAATTCTCCTCTTCTAAAAATCAGGTAAATATAAAACTAGTTTTCAAACTCTGCAGCTTAATGAGTTTTTCTGGTCCGGTTTGACGGAAACAATTGTGAATATCTTTAAGCAATATTCGAAAATCATTTTACAATTTGTTCCTTGTTTTTTCCCTACTTTTGTAGACCAACCTTTATAAAAAACAACTCTATTTTTTATGGCTGTTTTTTCACATTTACATGTTCACACGCAGTACTCTATTCTTGATGGGGCATCCAAGATTCCTGACCTGATCGAAAAGGCCAAAACTCTGGAAATGGAAGCACTTGCCATTACAGACCATGGCAATATGTTCGGAGCGAAGGAATTTCATACTTATGCCTCTAAAAAAGGGATTAAACCAGTCATTGGCTGTGAGATCTATGTTGCCAAAAATTCAATAGAAGAAAAAAGTGGCAAGGAAGACAGGTCGGGAGATCATCTTATTCTCCTGGCAAAAAATCTTACAGGATATAAGAATCTGGTCAAACTTGTATCTACTGCCTGGACAAAAGGATTCTATTACAAACCTCGTGTTGATAAATCACTCCTGGTAAAATACAGAGAAGGTCTTATTGCTTCATCTGCCTGTCTTGCAGGTGAGATATCAGATGAAGTATTGCATGGTACAATTGGTTCAGCTGAAGCTGCACTTAAAAGCTATCTTGATATTTACGGTGAGGATTTCTACCTTGAGATCCAACGTCATGAGACATATGACCCAAATGCCGACAGAAGTGCCTTCCCTCTTCAGCAGAAAGTTATTGAGACCTTCAGGAAACTTTCCGAAAAATACAAAGTGAAGATAATTGCAACAAACGATGTTCACTTCATTAATGAAGAAGATGCAGAAGCCCACGATAGACTGATATGTATTAATACAGCCAAAGATCTGGATGACCCTGACAGGCTGCGATACTCGAAGCAGGAATTCCTTAAAAGTGAAGCTGAAATGAGAAAAATTTTCAGCGATATTCCTGAAGCAATCGATAATGTTGCGGAAATAATTGATAAGGTCGAAAAATACAAGCTGGATCATGATCCCATTATGCCGGAATTTGTGATCCCTCTTGATTTCAATGATAAAGATGAGTACCTGAGGTTCCTCACCTACAAAGGCGCAAAAGAGAGATGGGGGGAACTTACACCAGAGCATATTACCAGATTGGATTTTGAGCTTGAAACAATTGCCAAAATGGGTTTCCCCGGCTACTTTCTTATCGTCCAGGATTTTCTCAGAGCAGCCCGTGAAATGGGTGTGTCTGTTGGTCCGGGAAGAGGATCTGCTGCAGGATCTGTTGTGGCTTATTGCCTCAGGATAACAGATATCGATCCACTTAGATATGGTCTCCTGTTTGAACGATTCCTTAACCTCGACAG
>JAHEYW010000164.1 GCA_023251395.1 Bacteroidales bacterium | reverse complement strand
TTTCACTTGACCATGGAACTGCAAGCGGGTATGCTATCGACAGGCTTCAGGACAGGGGAAGGTTTTATGTCGATCCTGGAGTTCCGGTGTACAAAGGACAAGTTGTTGGTGAATCAACCAGGGTGGGGGACCTTGAGGTTAATGTAACCAAAGGAAAAAAACTTACCAATATGAGAGCCTCCGGTTCGGATGATAACCTGAAAATTGCTCCCAGCATAAAGTTCTCGCTTGAAGAATCTATGGAACAGATAAAAGATGATGAATATCTGGAAGTTACTCCTTTAAGTCTGAGAATGAGGAAAATTCCTGTTTATAGAAATTATTGATAACCCCAGTGGAACTAATCCTGAACAAAAAGAGATTCAGTGACCGGGAGGATCTGGCCAACTCACTTTCACATATGGCCGGTGCCATTTTAGCATTGGCCGGTTTTGTAATCATGGTTGTTTTTTCTTCTCGGTATGGAACTGCTGTTCACATAGTTAGCAGTACAATATTTGGATTTTCCATGATATTTCTCTATACCTCTTCCGCAGTAGCACACTGGTTACCCGAAGGCAAAAAGAAGGATGCCTTTTTCACTCTTGACCAGGTAGCAATATTCATTCTTATTGCTGGAACTTATACACCCATCAGCCTGTTGGCTTTACATGGAACGGTTGGATGGATTGTCTTCGCGATCGAATGGTCTCTTGCAATTATTGGGATCTTCAGACTGCTCTTTAGAAAGAATGTTTTTGAATCCGGGGTAGGTGCTCTGGATATCTTAATTTATATAACGATGGGCTGGCTGATTGTTTTAGTCAGCGGACCAGTTCTGAAATCCATACCACTTATGGGGTTTTTATGGATAGTTCTTGGCGGTTTGTTCTACTCGGTGGGAGTGATATTTTACAGAATAACACGGTTCAGATACCATCATCTAGTATGGCATCTTCTGGTGATGGGAGGTACTGTTTCTCACTTTGTGGCAGTATATTTCTTTGTCCTTCCAAGGACCTGAAAATATTTTACTGCTCATCATTCAACGACCATTTTATTTTCAGTAAGCCTTGTAAAATATTGTTGCAGGAAAGCATGAGCATATTTCTCCATATGATGCTGAACAGAATCATATCTGCCAATAAGATTACTTCCTGTGTAAATATCTTTACTTACATCAAATAGTGCGGTGGAATTGTTTTCATTGAATTGTAAAAGCCAGTTATTCTGAAGTAACTGGTACGACTTCCCAATATATGATATTGTGAATTTTTCCCTGTCGGACTTAAAAAGGTCCTGCCCAAATGCAAAATATGGTTTTGGATACCCGAGATAATTGAGAACGGTTGGCATAATATCAATCTGCTGTGCCAGAACAGAATCAATTCCCTGAAGATTACCGTCTGGTTCATAGAAAATAATCGGAACCGTAAAATAACCAACATAGCTCTGATATTCCGGATGATGCATTGGCCAGCATGTATGATCTCCCGATATGATGAAAAGCGTGTTATTAAACCACGGTTTGTTTGCTGCCGTTTCAAAGAATCTTCTGAGTGCAAAATCTGTATATGATAAACTCCTGTAGATCCGTTCTGTTCCTTCAGAAAATTTATCACCCAGTTCCTCAGGTACTTTAAATGGATGATGTGAAGAAATAGTAAAAATATAAGCAAGAAAGTTTTCTTTCCTGTTTCCCATGAAATCTGCTACATAGGGCAGAAATTTGTGATCCCAAATACCCCATGTGCCATCATAATCTTTATTATTATTATACTCTGTTTTTCCGACATAATTCTCAAATCCGGCTACCCTGGCAAATGAATTAAGTCCCAGAGAGCCATTTGGCGCACCATGAAAATAATAGGTGCTATAACCAACTTCTTTGAGACAGGAAGCCAGACTCATTATCCTGTTGCCAGAATATAAAGAAAGAGTATATGATACATCAAATGATGGGATACTTGCAGAAATTGCCGGTGTGCCTTCTATCGAAATTCTGCTGTTAGCATATGAGTTCATGAAAACATATGAGTGCCTGCATAGCGAATCAAGAAAAGGAGTATACCCTTTATAAGTTCCATTCTCAAGCTTTTGATTATAGAAGCCAATGGATTCTCTTCCAAGGCTTTCTACCATAATGATAAATACATTACGCTTTCTGAACTGCTTACTTCCATCAGGCCTGTGAATTGGTGTATACAACGAATCGAGTTCAGCCTGATTTGTAAAATATGTCTTCTTGCGTAGTTCCTTTTTGTCGATAGTCATGATCATATTGAAAGGTGTATTCAGCACAAGACCAATATCATCAGGATGTTCGACATATTGACCAGCATCACTCGGATAGAGGGGAAAATCCTGTTTAGGAGGCAGTCCGCCACGTGCGCCGATAATAGACAGGGTCAATAATAAAACCATTATTGAAAATCTCGTCAGATAGAGCTTCCATCCGCTTAATTTGTAACCAATGATTCTCTGATTTCTTGTAATCAGATAAAGTAACAGGATAAGAGCTGCAGTGATTATCAGTACGTAGTAATAGTCAATCAGGAAATGATAAACCAATGAGCCGTAATTTGTCTCATTCTTAAACTCTTCGAATACACTGAATGATGTTCTTTTGCCTGTAAATCTGTAATATACGATATCTGCTGAATTAATAAAAAAGGCTAATCCGTTTGAAAAATAAAAGAGGATGTCAGTGTACCTGATAAATAGTTTGTTTTCCTGTAAATTGTGAGGTAATGATATAATAAAGATGTAGAAAAGGTTAAAATAAATCACAGCTGTAAGATCGAAACGGATACCACCCACGAAAATAACAAGCAGACTCCGGAAACTGTTATCCGGAAACATGTTTAAATTCAAAATATAGAAAATGAATCTTGACAGAGTAAACAATAATAATACTGCACTTATCCGATAAAATAGAAAACCAGCCGGCTTTTTACCAAACCATACAAAGAAATTCCAAATCTTCTCCATTATTTAAAATATTGATGAACAGTATGATACAATAATTTTCAGACAGATCATCTGTTGGTCCGAAAATATGCTAGTTTGATGAACTGGAACAATGTTTACGTATGTTTTTCAGCAATTAAAGTTTATTTAACAATAGTCTTCCGGTTAATTCATGTATTCAGCCATTTTAGACGCGGCTGCTGAAAAGGCTGACATATTGCTGGCACTCGTCCCGGGGGTAATTTCACATCCTGCAGAAATAATGCATCTTCCTTCTCCCTTTATAAAATCATCTTTGACGACTTCCAGTATTCTGTCTTTATCTGAATCCTGAATAACGGATACCGGATCTGCTTTGCCTGAGAGGACCTGATAAGGTCCCAGAATTCCGGCAAAGTCTGCTATTGATGGCACCAGGTGATCAATATCAATAATGTCGGCTCCGGTTGATATCATTCCTGGTAAAATTGGTTCTGTATTGCCGCAAATATGAAGTTTGGCTATTGCCCCCAGTTTGTGAATATGGTCGATCAGTATCTTTTGACGGGCATGTGCAAACCTGTAATAAAGCTCGGGTCCGATTTGAGAACAAAAAGCATCCCCAATTCCTATGCAGTGAGCGCCTGCCTCTACCTGAAGTGTTATAAAATCAATAGCAGAATCTACAATAATATTCATAGTGGTATCAACGGCAGATTGTTCCAGAATAAGATCAACTGATGCATTTCCTGCACCTCTTAAATCCACATATTCTGCAACCGGACCTTCAACCCAGCCAACTATAAAATACTCATTATTAAGTATATTTCTATAGTTATCTATTTCTTTTATTCTGTTTAAACATCTATTGTTTTTCAGTGGATCATATTTTGAAAGCCGGCTCCCTGTAAGTGCATCAGGAAGATGGCCGGCAAGATCGACCGGAAGAGAATCCTCAGGATATGTGATCTCCAGGCCGAAAGCAGAAGCTTCAGCCCATGGATCTGACATTACAGTCACCCAGTCAATGTCAAAATCTTTTGCACACCTGATCATTGCCATACACTTTTTCTCAGGATCAGTACAAAAATCCTTGTATTGTACACCTGCATATTTTGCGGCCCAGCGCATAATGATAGGATGGAAGGGAGGCCGATCCACCTTCTCTCCTTTGATGAAAGAGTTTGTCCGTTCAAGTCCGGTCATATTGTATCAATAAAGTGAACTACAAATCATTCAGAAAATCATTCAATGGCTTCATTGCTTTCAAAACCTTGGTAACATGGCTGTAATAATCAGGCGCAATAATCTGCTTTTCAGAAACATAGTGCATAACCAGGTAACTTTTATGCTTCAGCAGCTCAATGTTGGGATTATCATCAGCAAAACCCTTGGGAGGTTTTTTAAGTTTTTCACCTTCAAGAACCTTAAAATATTTAATGAACTCCTTATTTTTTAATATCTTTTTGAACTGTTCCGGTTGATCATCAATCTTTTCCCTTATAGCCGATAGCCATGGAGTACGAGGCATGTAAGCACCACCAGCGATAAAACATTCTCCGGGTTGGATGTGAAGGTAATAACCTGCAAATTTTTCACCATTCTTTTTCCCGCCTCTGACTATGAAAGCACCAAAATTTGCTTTATATGGTGATTTATCATGTGAGAACCTGATATCCCTGTTGATCCTGAAAACACAATTCTTTGATTCAAGCCCTTTCAGTATAGGATCAAATTCCACAATGCCGTCAATTACCTTCTGAATAAAAGTATCAAAGTTGAATCTTGCTTCTTTGTATTTAAGCTGATTTTCCAGGAACCATTCCCTGTTATTGTTCATTTTTAGTTCGCTTAGAAAGCTAAATGTTGATTTATTTATCGTCACCATTATATAAGGATTTAATATTATTAAATAATTGAGATAATTGGTTTTAAATAGCTGAATAAATGAATAATATATTTTAATCAGATAGCGTGATTCCTGATATCAAATGCCTGCAAAGTGTTCCCGTGGCGTTGATATAGAATACCATTATTTATTACCGGATGTGCAAAGTGTTCAGCAGTTCCTTTATTTATCCTGAAGGAGCTTAATCTGGTCATTTTGCCATTCTTAATGCCAATAAGGTACATTTCACCTTTCTGCGTATAATAATAAAGCATATTATCGGCCGCAATGACAGCCCCTGTGCCAATTCTGAGAGAATCTGTCAATATCCCGGTACCTGCATTAATTGAAACAATCTGTGGCTTTACGGTTCCGCTGCCATAAATCCAGTTACCAATTTTAACTATACCACCCATATAGCTATCGAAATCCTTATTTCGCCATATTTCCTTTATTGTATTTCCGTCTTCTGATAATGTCAATTTTACTCCACAGTTGCCATCACCTTCTGCGTAATAAATTGAACCGTCTTCATAAAGAACTGTATTTGAATGCGTATCTCCATTTCCCGGAGTTCTTTTTTCAACAGGAGTATTATCCTGTTCATGCCACCATAATAACTTTCCGGTCAATACATTAAAACCCATCAGGTGATATGCAGAGAAAGCGACCAGGATTTTAACTGACTTCAGTTCGATAAGCCTGGGTGAGTGATAGCCAGATCTTTCACCAAACCCTTTGTTAGACCAGATCAGCTTACCCGTAAACCGGTCAAGAGCGACAACATTAAACTCTTTACCTCCCGGTGTCCAGAATACAGTGTTTCCGTCTACCAGTGCAGCTTCAGAATGACCATGAAGGGGAAGAATTCCGTCAAAATCCTTTTCCAGGTTTTTAGACCAGATTATTTTGCCATTTTCCTTTTTCACACAATACAGATCCCCAACACCGGTTCCTACATAAATATAATCATCCACAATTGTTGGTGTTGATCTCGAGCCCCTTCGTGATCTGGTCCATTCTTTTCCAAGAATACTTTTCCACTTCAAAGAACCTGTCAGGTTGAAACAGAATAGGACTGACATTGAATCAATTTCACCTGTGATATAGAAGTATTCACCGGAAAAAACAGGTGATACATATCCATTACCTATATTATCTAAGGCCCATAATTCCTTTGGACCACCAGATGGCCACACCTTCAGAAGATTTTTGTCTTCATAGATCCCGTTACGGTCTTTTCCCCGCCATTCATTCTTCTCAGATTGTGTAAAATAGGAAGCTAGCAGGAGGGTAGTAAAACTTAAAATTACAATCAATGATTTCATATAAGCGGTAATATTTTATTTAATAAAGATAATCTGATAAGAAATTAATATCTATCCGGGAGCAGAAAAAACATTATCATATTGATAAAATCAATTTTTTGTTTAAATTTTATGTAAATAAGTTGATCAAAAACTAATCAAAACTATTTGCTATGGGAAAATTTGACAGATTTTGCCAGAGTTGCGGGATGCCAATGGATCAGGATCCTGGGAAAGGAGGTACCAATTCTGATGGAACAAAAGCAACCAACTATTGCAGTTATTGTTATGAAAATGGAGGTTTCAGGGACAACTTCACAAAACCAGGTGAAATGGTAAGTTTTGTGAAGGGTAAACTGAAGGAAATGGGACACGGGCCTTTCAAAAGATGGTTTTATACATCACATATTCCTCAGTTGGAACGCTGGAAGAAATAATTTGACGTACATTATCAGGTGGATTTGCCTGCGTTGAAAATCCTATCTTTATATTTAAATTAATTAATTGATATGAAGACAAAGGTTGTTTCTCTGGCAATATCTATATTATTGTGTATCTGCATAATATCATGCAACAGCTCTAATAATAGAACTAAGGAGGAAGGGAACATCAGGCCACTCAGGGATACAGTGGGTTTCGCTCAATATTCATGGCAGATGGACAGTCTTATGGAGAGGCTTGACAGGAAAGGCTGGCAAAAGACCGGAGGAGCGCCCTGGAAACTTGCAATCTGTCCACATGATGATTATACATATGCAGGAACTCTTTATCCTGAGGTCCTTAATAATATTAAAGCTAAATACCTGATATTGATTGGAGTAGCTCATAAAGCGGCTCAGCTGAAAATTGAAGATTCCCTGGTATTTGACAATTTTAGTTACTGGAAAGGTCCCTGGGGAAATATCGCAGCATCACCAGTCAGAGAAGAATTGTTTGATAACCTGAAGAACAAATACGCAATTGTAAATGATTCACTTCATAAACTTGAGCATTCTGTTGAGGCCTTGGTGCCGTTTCTGCAATATTTCAACAAAGATATTTCTTTTGTCCCAATACTGGTTCCGGCAATGAGTCCTGACCGGATGCAGGAATGCGGCAAGGGACTGGCAGATGCAATAAAGATAGTAGCAGAAAAGCATGGCTGGAAATGGGGAACTGATTTTGCCATTGTTGTCACAACTGATGCTGTGCATTATGGAAACGAGGACTGGGGTGGCATCGACAGAGCATATTTTGGTTGTGATGAAAATGGAAATAAAAAAGCAATGGATCATGAATCTGAAATAATAGAAAAGTGTCTTAAGGGAAGTATTCAGACTGATAATTTCAGGTTATTCAGCAACTATACACTAGATTCAAACAATTACAGGGAATATAAATGGACATGGTGTGGAAGATATTCTGTTCCTGTAGCACTGTATACATCTTTTTTCCTTAATAATTCCAGATCTCTCTACGGAGAACTGGTGGGATATTCCACAAGTATAACAAGTCAGCATATTCCTGTTGATGATTTAAGAATGGGAAGAACTGCAATTGCAACACAATGCCATTGGGTAGGATATGCCGCAGTCGGGTATAGATAAAACAAATGAGGGCTGATACGAAAAGAATGGCATAATTATGCTAAAGCATTGAGAAGCCTTAATTAATGGCTGCCAGCGGATCTTGGTAAAAACCCTGCTCGAGCCTATAATTAATATTATGTTAAATAGAATATTTTGATAATTATCAGTTAACAGAACCTTCCTCCCCTGAGTTAAAACAAAAAAAAGATGGAGCCTTTATAAGCTCCATCCTCATATACATAAATAATGACTTTCCTGCTCTACTTATTAAGTTTCTTCATGATCTCATCATACTTTGCCTGGTATTCTGGAAATGTAATGCGAAGTCTGTAATACAGCTCCTTCAGGTTTCTGAGTGAATCTGTATCATCCGGTTTCATTGAATTTGCT
>JAHEYW010000163.1 GCA_023251395.1 Bacteroidales bacterium | reverse complement strand
CCCATTCTGGACGGTTGTATCAAATTCAGCCGGTACTCTGGCATGAGCCTCTGTGAGAGAGAAAGGATCATAAGGATCATATGAGTTCTGCCAGAATTGTCCGCTTCCTATCTCCCAGTTAATCATATCATTTCTGGCCTGCCTGTCCCATCCGTCAAGAATCCCTTTGTGCCATATTATTACAATAAATGAAAAGGAGAGAACAATTACATTAAGCCAGGTTCTTCTTCCTGCACCAATCAGGTTCCTTGCAGCCAGTTTAATCAAGAGCTTCATAACCTGCAGAATTATTTTCTGATAGTTTCATCACTGGCAATCTTACCGTCAAGCAGGATTATCTTTCGTTTCAGATAACCAATTACTTTATCATCATGTGTAGCAAAAATGAAAGTTGTTCCGAATTCCTCATTAAGCTTTACCATTGTCTTAATAATGTTATGTGAATTTGCAGCATCGAGATTTGCAGTAGGCTCATCAGCCAGGATGATCTGTGGCTTTTTCACCATAGCGCGGGCAATAGCGACTCTTTGTGATTCACCTCCAGAAAGTTGTGAAGGTTTTGATTTGACTTTGTCAGTTAAACCCAGCCACTCGAGGGAATCCATCACCATTTTTTTTCTCTGATTATCAGTGAGATTCATAAGTAAAAGCGGAAATTCAACATTTTCAAATACTGTATAAACAGGTAAAAGATTATAACTCTGAAAGATAAAACCCAGTTGGGATCTCCGGAGCAGGGCAGCCTGTTTTACATTCAGCTCACCAATTGATTTACCAAGTACAACAACTTTGCCTTCCGAAGGTGAGTCGAGCGAACCGATAATATTCAGCAGAGTTGTCTTACCGCTTCCACTTGGTCCGACAATACCCGTAAATTCAGCACTTACGATGTTAAGATCCATACCGTTAATTGCTGTAAATCTGCCACCTGAAGTGAGAAAATGTTTCTTTAGTCCTTCTATTGAGATTATATTCTGGTTATTCATTTAAGTGAAATTGGAGCTATAAAATTAATCACATGTTGACATATTTATCCTTTTGGAAGAGATATTTATTTAACCGCAAAGTATTTCATATTTGGATTGAGACCTTATTTCTGGAGTATCATATTCCTCTGTCTGAAGCCAGAGGTTGCTGATACTGCACATATCATTTCAGAAGTTATAAACAGCCATAATCCTCATCCCTTTTCCTGCCAGATCATTGTCATCGCTGCCATTGTTATAAATTGCTATCCTGTCAGGATTCCAGAATAGGAATAGATAGAGACTCCACTTGTCGCTTTGTCTTTGAATATTTATAAACCTGTACCAGCTTTTATCTGTCCAGTTGTAATTAATTATGTATCCTATTTTATTTATGCCAATGGGGTAGTTCGCTGTAAATGAAGAGAATGTGCGGTTGGTCTCAGATCTGAACAAATCCTTTCCATCATTATAGGTGAACAATTCCGTTGCACAATATAGTCCATTGCCTAGCGGGAATGTATAATCTATTCCCAGTGTTGCCATTTCAGTCCAGGGATTAAAATAGGATGAATCAGGGTTGCTATGAGATATTGTTCCTTCCAACCACAGACCTGCACCCAGGTCCCATTTACCATCAATTCCCAATCTGTCTTCAGAATATGTAGGCGAACCATGCAGATGCATGTTTCCAATTGATCCGGACAGGTTTGCAGTGCGATGATGGTAGCTGATTGCAGTTTCACCTTTGGGAACCGGTAGCTGAAATCTTCCACCAAATTCCGGTACATTCGCTTTTGAAGGGATCATTTCCCATCCTCTTGTTTTATCATTTCCCAGGAGTGTCCAGAGCCATACATTTGCATTATTTTTAAAATAATATCTTCCCAGAAGGCCATAAACACCGTCAGTCAGCTGAAGAGGATCACGCGGGTCAATCTTATCGAACCACATCAGCGGCCTCAGGAATGAGGCTGAACCAAAATTAATTTTCTGAAGCCCCGCCCTTATTTCCAGCCTTTCAGAACTGAATCTTAACCATAACCTGTAGGGTTTTAATCCATCTTCAGGAAGATCACTGACCCAGTCTGTGAAATGGAAATCAGCATAAGAGTTAACCGATATCTCTGAATCAAATTTCAGATTATTCTTCAGCCTTCTGACAATTGAAAGAGAAGGGATTAATCTTGCACCTATCTGTAGTTTAACAGGATCTGAAAAGCTCAGGCCGGCGTAGCTGTTGAACTGACCACTTATAGTAACGAGGCTATCCTGCCCGGAGGCGGTAATACTGAAAGTGGTTATAAGTAACCATAGAAAAAAACTTTTCATCCCGATTCCCCGGTATATAGTTTTATACCTTCTGCACCTGGTATGTAGAAAGGCAGATATCAAAAATATTTTTTCAACTTAAAATTAAGCATTAGTTTGCTTCCTTATGTGCATTAGTGTTTCAATCAGTAAAATCATATCAATTATAAATAACTTTAGGATTTTGAATGAATATTATTCTTAAAAAGAAATCATTTTATTATACTCTTCCCAGCTGCTCCTATCTATAGAATGTAATACTCCTTAAAATATTTTCTTGCCACAAAGTGGCTAAATATCAATAAGAGGCTGCCCTTTAGAAACAGCCTCTATTCAGATGTTGCTCTTTCAGAGCTGTATGATAATGTCCTAAATGTCTGGATTGAGATCTTAATTCTTATATTTACAATGCTTTATAATAACATTTTATTACTCATTCATTCATTTTAAGCTGGTTATTCAATATAGGCAGAGATTTGATTGTGTTGATTGCGGATGTTGGTTTTAATCTCAGGCAGCTATTTAAAAAAGTGCTAATATTGTAAAGCAAATCCTAACAAACATAATTCTATGAAGGCATTTAAGATTCTTATTCCGATTCTGGTTTCCAGTACTCTGATATTGTTCTCCTGCAGTAACAGATCAAATTTTCAGTCAAAGAAAGAGGTTCAGGAGATTAAGAAGCAGGAGTGGGCAATTGTAATCCATGGTGGTGCAGGCGCAATGGCTAAAGATAAAATGACTCCTGATATGGACAAACAGTACAGGGATGCTCTTTCAGACGCTTTAAATACAGGTAAAAAGATACTTGAAGACGGTGGATCGGCTTTGGATGCGGTCGAGAAGACCATAAATAGAATGGAGGATAACCCCTTGTTCAATGCAGGAAAGGGAGCCGTTTTTACACATGATGGAAAGAATGAGCTTGATGCTGCCATTATGGATGGTTCAAATCTTGCTGCCGGTTCTGTAGTTTGTGTCACAGATATAAAGAACCCAATTTCAGCGGCCAGGAAAGTAATGACCAACTCTCCGCATGTCATGCTTTCCGGTGCAGGTGCTTCTCAATTTGCTAAAGAACAGGGACTTGAGATCGTTCCTTCATCATATTTTTATACAGAAAGAAGATTCAAAGAGCTTCAGGAAATACTTAAAAATGAAAAAATGGGAACGGTAGGATGTTGTGCATTTGATAAAAATGGAAACCTTGCTGCCGGGACTTCAACTGGTGGAATGTCAAATAAAAAATATAACAGAATTGGTGATGCTCCTATTATTGGAGCAGGTACCTATGCCAATAATTCCACCTGTGCTGTATCAGCTACCGGACATGGAGAATACTTTATCAGATGGACTGTAGCTCACGATATCTCTGCACTTATTGAATACAAGGGACTTTCGCTTAAGGAAGCCTCCGACCTGGTCGTTATGGATAAACTCGTAAAAGCAGGGGGAAGCGGTGGCGTAATTTGTGTTGATAAGCTTGGCAATGTCGCTATGCCTTTCAATTCCGAGGGCATGTTCCGTGGCTTTGCAACTGCTGATGGAAAAGCCGGAGTTTATATTTACAAGGATGAGAAATAGCGGGACGATGATAGTCCGAAGTCGGAAGTCCGAAGTCCGAAGTTGGAAGAACTAAATCCGCAATCATGATGCTTTAAACCTTTAACCTTAAACATTGTACCTTAAACATTAAACTAAATTAGTTCCACAGAGAAATACAGAGAAGTCACAGAGTTTCAAAGCGTACACCTCCCTGTCGCCTGAGCCCTAACCCTTTTATATATTATGAATCTGAATCCTGAAATACGACATTTTGTCTTTAGTGAAATTGCTCCTTCCTACGAAGAGGTCCTCACAATTATGGGATATGTTCCGGGAAATGAACCATCATTTCTGCCTGATATAATGGGAACGATTATGGCGGAAGCAGGACAGCATACCGAAGCTGCGGGCTGTTTCAGGATTTTTAAAACTGAAAATGTAAATAGGAAGGGAGGACTGATCTTATTTTCAGACGGGATAATTCATTGCGGAATGAAAATAGCGGGACAAATGAAAGGGGTAGAATATCTGGCTTTTCTTCTGGTTACTGCAGGGCATAATTTTGAGTCCTGGATAAAAAATAAAAAATCAGAAGGTGATATTATGGCCGAATTTCTTTGCAGTTCAATTGGTTCAGTAATTGCAGATAAAGCCGCTGATGTAATTGAATCTGAAATCAAAAAGGAGGCAGAAGGATCCGGTATGGGAATAACCAACAGGTATTCTCCGGGTTATTGTGACTGGAGCGTGAAAGAGCAGGAGATCATATTCAGATTACTTCCTGCAGGTACAACAGGAGTCTCCTTAACTAACTCTTTCCTGATGAGTCCTGTGAAATCAGTCAGCGGAATCATTGGATTGGGTCACGGAATAAAGCACCGTCCGTATGCATGTGAAGTATGCAATATTGAAGATTGTATTGTAAAAAGGGCACGAGAAAAATAAAAAGGGGCTTGAGCGGCCCCTTTGAATTATATTGTCGTCAGTTTTAGTAGAGCTTTACCTGTCCATAGGAAGTAGATACCTTAACTGTTGCCTTTGGCTCCTTCTCTTTACCTACTGTCCCTGAAAGAGTTGTGGAATTGTTTTCAACAATATGTTTTTCATGTCTGAAATTCTCTTCATTGAACTTTATGCTTCCGTATGATGAATGTGCATCGAGTACATAACTTGCACCTTCATCGATACCAAGCTTAACTCCCATGTAATTTGTTTTGACTTCGATAGATTCAAAACCTGCAGGGACACTTGTTACGTCAAATGAACCATAGCTTCCCTGGAAATTGATCTTTTTAGTTACTGTTCCGATCTTTGCAGAGGTATAACCAGATTGTAGTACTATGTTCTTGATTTCCTCCACACTAATGTTATCATATTTTGATTCACCAACCAATGAGGATGTCGTGCCGATCTTGATTTTTGAATATTTGCTGTCGAGCAAGAGTGCCTGACTTTTATCAACGCTGAGTGAAGGAGCATAGCGAGCATATATATCGAGCCATCCGGCTTCATCAATTGATCCTTTGCCATAGGCAAGCGTTAGTTTGTTCAGTGGTTTATCATTCCCGCGGGTCAGCTTATCTGCTGAAATATCCCCGTATTTGATATCCAGGGTAACAAGTCCGTGGAGCTCATCTATATCAGTATTACCGTATTTGTTAGTCAGATCAAGATTTGCTCCTGTCGGCATTTTTACCGAGTAATCAATACTGAATCTTCTTGAACCTCCCCATCCCGAAAAATTAAAATTGTCGTCGATAACAGTTTTTGCAGAAATATGGTCACCTTCTTGCGAAAACTTAATCTCAATATACCCAAGTAGCTTTTCAGCTCTGGATTTATCCGACATCTCCATCGTTACCTTGACATCCACTACGACCTGATCCTTGTTCCAGCCCTGAACCACCACATCACCGTACCTGTTACTTATTTCAAGAGTAGTTGCTGTCCCGGCTTTGAACTCCTGGTGAAAATCCTTCTTAATCTCCTGGGCTGATAATGTACAGGAGAGAAGGTAAACCGCTGCAAATGCAAGCAGGCTTCCTGATCTATAAACTGACTTTTCCATTTTTCTCATTGTTTAAATTTCCATTCTTGATTTCTTTAAGCTGATTAACAATATATGTAAGCACATCAACTTTTGTCTGATAATGCTGTATCATGGCATTTATTATTCTTTCATCATTAGGGTTTGCCTTAAGCTCTTTTTGCAGCTGTACGTAAACCGAATCCATGCTGTTCATCTCCTGCATCAGAATTTTTTTCTGTTCCGGATTGTTGTTTATGTTGTCTGTTTTAATTTCAGATTCCATAAGATTAACCTGATGTATATAATAGTTTTCCACTTCCCTGTATTGTGGTGATACCTGACCAAGGGTCATTTTGTTATTATCTTTTCTGATGAAATGTTCCCATGTCCACAGTGATGATATTGTAACAAGAAGTGTTACGACTGCCGCTCTGAGCAGGTATGGAACTATGCTTCGTTTAATGGCATGGGAGTGAAGTCTTTTCTCAAGCTTCCAGTTAAATCTTTCGAAGTGTCCGTCCATTGGTTCCTCACCGCTGAAAAGGTCGCCTCTTTCCCTGATTAAATCTTCTATATTTTTCATGACTGACGAATTTTTCTTACTTTTTTAATTCACTCAACAGTTTCTGTTTTGCCCTTGAGAGCTGAGATCTTGATGTGCTGCTGGTAATTGACAGTATATCAGCAATTTCATCATGATCATAGCCTTCCAGAAGATAAAGTGAAAGTATGATCCTGTAACCGTCGGGCAGGTTCTCGATTGCCTGTTTTACTTCTTCCACTTTTATTTCCACCTCTTCTTTCAGGGCAATTTCTTCGCCGCTTGTGTCTTTAATCCCGATATGGGTTTCAATATCTTCAAAGATCGCTTTCTTTCTGCTCAGGGTATCCAGTGAACGGTTTATGACTATTTTCTTAAGCCATGCACCAAAGCTCACTGTACCTGAATATGTATCAATCTTTTCAAAGGCCGACAGGAAAGATTCCTGCATAATATCCTCGGCTTCCATGGTATCGTTCACAATTCTCAGACTTGTGTTGAACATCGCTTTATAATACAACTTGTAAACCTGGAACTGCGCCTTCTGGTCGCCTGTTTTGCATCCGTCAATTAAGTCCTGATGCAAATTTTTGAATGCTGCTTCTACATTAGCCATCTTGTTGTAAAGAGTAGATCTTGTATGTATTGCTGCACCCACGTTCTATAGCTTTTTATCCAATAGACGTGCGAAATGCTACAATGCTGCACTCAATTTAAGAAATTTTCGAAATATTTTATGAATCTGATCAGTATTTCAGATTCACAGGGAGAGATTTATATTTGATCATTCAGATTTGTTATGATCAAAGTATTCTATATGAAGAGATTAAGAATGATTCCCTGATTAACTGCTCCTGTGGTATAATTTAATTCTGAGCCAAACATACTATGAGGAATAGAGTATACAAGCAATAATATAAATGCTGCCAGGGCAACATACCAGCGTCTTTCCTTGTTCCAGTTCATTACCACTGCAATAATCCAGAAAATAAGAGCTATCAGTGTTTTGTTATCTGTAAGGTCCCATCCGAAAGGAATTCCCGTCCACAACTCACCAAACGCATATTTCTGAACTATCGGGCCCAGAATGATACCTCCAGCAATAAACAGACCAAGAGTCCAGATTGAATATTTTCTGAAAGGCATATTTTTCCCTATGCACATTAAGCCGGCAAGTGTCGAGAATAGCATTGCAATGAACATCAGAAGTATATGTGGGGTTAGGATGTATGCCGGGACTGCACCCTTAAAACGTATTATAACTGGTTCATTCTTTAATATTTCATTCGTTCCTTTAGAATCTGTTACTTCTATGTAATACTGAATCTTTCCGGCAGCAGGCTGTTCTGGTACATCAGCATAAAATCCGTTTTCTTCATAGATATTAAAGACCTTGTTCATTGTCCAGGAATTTACCGGATAAGTTCTGTATTTGAACATACTGCTCTCATAACTATCGTTAGTATGGTATCTTCTGTAAAAGATATTTGCCTTGACAGTTGTATCACTGATTTTTAATCTTACCTCAGATCTGTTGCCTATCTCAATGCTGCGCACAAGCTTGAGATCATATTCTTTCCCGTTCAGAGTAACCTGGACTCTTTTCGGATATGTCGGACCTGTGGTTCTCTGATAGTATGCTGCTGCAATAGTAATAATAAATGCCAGAAGCCAGTAAAGGATCTTTTTCATGTCTTTTTCTTCTTATTTATAATTGAATCAGCAGAATTTCTTT
>JAHEYW010000162.1 GCA_023251395.1 Bacteroidales bacterium | reverse complement strand
TGTCAACACCAAAGTCGAGAAGTCTTTTTGCAATCTGGTCAATAGTTTCAAGTTTCTTACTGCACTCTCCGGGGGTAATTGAAATATAAGGTATGTTTCCAAATTCATTCCCATAAAAATGTAAAAGGTTTTCATCAGTCAGAATAACAACTTGTTTACCTCTGGTAAGATTAATGAATTCTTTCCAGTTTTCCCCGATCAGTATTTCGGATTTATGAGAAACAGTATCAATGGAAATTCTTCTCAATTTTTTTTGTTTTAAATTTACGAATTCTCTGAAATGTTGATAAATATAGATAATAGATTCCTTAAGATTCTTTTTCACTCAGATCAAGCCATTTTAGTTCCTCTTCATCAATCAGGGACAGAATTTTACCAAGCCGGTCTGCCTTCTTATAAAGCTCATCAGAGTTTAATATTCCACTATTCATTTCTTCTTCAATCAACTTTTTCTCCACACCCAGGGTTCTCAGATCAGTTTCAAGCAATTCAAGCTCCATCTTTTCTTTGTGCGACAGACCTTGTTTCTTTTCACGTTTCCGTATACTTTTCTTGTCTTCATCTTCGACGTATGGCTTTTTCGTCTCCCTGGAAATTATTTCATCTTTCTCCTGATTTTTCTCCCTCAGCTGCGTGTAATTACCCGGGAAGTCTTTTATAATTCCATCCCCTTTGTATTCAAAGATATGATCAACTACCTTATCCATAAAGTATCTGTCATGGGATACAACTATTACACATCCCTTGAATCCTGTGAGATATTCTTCAAGCACATTAAGTGTCAGAATATCCAGGTCATTTGTGGGCTCGTCAAGGATAAGAAAATTTGGATTCTGTATCAATACAGTAAGAAGATAAAGGCGGCGTTTTTCTCCTCCGGAAAGTTTCTTTATAAAGGTGTACTGTCTGGAAGGTGGAAAAAGGAACATGTTCAGGAATTGGGTCACAGAAAGAGAACTGCCTTCTGCATTTGTTGCACTTTCTGCTATCTTTTTAACTGCATCAATTACAGTCATATCATCATCAAAAGTAATTCCATCCTGCCTGTAGTACCCAAATTTAATGGTCTCACCTTTAACTATTTCACCCTTATCAGGTGAGTCAAGACCGGTAATAATATTCAGTAATGTTGATTTGCCGGTACCATTCCTGCCAACAAGACCTGCCTTTTCAAATCGCATGAATTTGTAGGAAAAATCTTTAATAAGGATATTTTCCCCATAAGCTTTTGATATATTATTTATTTCCAGAATTTTCTTACCCATTCTCGAAATTCCGACATTAATATTTATCTGTTTATCATCTGCTTTCAATCTTCCTCTTTCTTTCAGATCGTAAAAAGCATCTATTCTCGATTTAGACTTATGCCGTCTTGCTTTCGGCATTCTTCTCATCCATTCAAGCTCAGTCCTGAGAATATTCCTTGCTTTCTCAACATTGGCTTTAGCAGAAAACTCCCGATCCTGTTTCTTTTCAAGAAAATATTCATAGTTTCCTTCATACCTGTAGATTTCACCATCTGATAATTCAAAAATAACATTACAGACCCTGTCAAGAAAATACCGGTCATGAGTTACCATAAGAAGTGTTTTTCCTGTTGAGGAAAGATATTCCTCCAGCCATTCGATCATGTCAAGATCGAGATGGTTGGTTGGTTCATCAAATACTATCAGGTCGTGATCACTTACCAGAACCTTTGCCAGTGCAACTCTTTTTTTCTGGCCTCCTGATAAATTCATTATCATGGTATTAAGATCTGAAAGCTTCAACCGGAAAAGTATCTGTTTTACCTGGACCTCATAATCCCAGGCTTTTAAATCATCCATCTTCCCGATCATTCTCTGTATAAGCTTTTCATCTCCCGATAGCAGGCACTTTTCATATTCTTTAATCGTTGTAACCAGCTCATTTTCTGAATTGAAAAGTTCATCCAGTATGGTATTGTTTTCATTGAGTAAAGGCGATTGCTGAAGGTAGGAAATCCTGAGGTCGCGTTTAAGTATTACAGAGCCACTGTCAGGAGATTCTTTACCACAAAGTATATCGAGCATTGATGATTTACCGGCGCCATTCACAGCAATGATTGCAGCTTTGTCTCCTGAGTTAAGATTCAGGTCAATATTTTCAAAGAGGAGCAGGTCTCCGATTCTCCTGGATATTTTATTCGCCTGAAGATAACTTATCATAATTCTTAAATAAGCTGCAAAGATAAAAAGTGTTACCTTACCTCCATCATTTATGTGAATTAATGGTATGATTCTTAAAGAGAGGTTCCGGTTAACTATTGAATATTTCAGGAAAACGATGCCTGAACCTGAGACAGAGCTTGAGTTTAGAGATCCATTCGAGCTATTGGTCGCCGTTATTCTTTCAGCTCAATGTACAGATAAAAGGGTAAATATGATAACCCCTGTACTTCTCGCGAAATATCCCGATGCTTATTCACTTTCCAAAGCAACACCTTCAGAGGTATTTGAATATATAAAATCATGTTCATACCCCAACAATAAATCCAAACATCTGGTTGGAATGGCTAAGATGGTCGTTGAGAGATTCAATGGTACCATACCAGAAGAACCTGAAGTGCTGCAACAGTTGCCGGGTGTTGGAAGGAAAACAGCCAATGTGGTTGCTTCGATTGTTTATCGCAAACCATTAATGGCAGTTGACACACATGTATTCAGAGTGGCAAAACGCATTGGTCTTACCGAAAAAGCGAAGACACCATTGGAAACTGAATTGATATTAACAAGAAATATTCCTGAAGAGTTGGTTCGTCACGCTCACCACTGGCTGATACTTCACGGAAGATATATATGCAGAGCCAGAAAGCCATTATGCGATAATTGCGGTATATCTGCATTCTGTAAATATTTTGAAAAAGAAAAAAGAAAAATCAGAAATTCACCCATCAATTGAATTGTGTGGGCTTATATTTATATGATTGTAATTTCTTAATTTTATTATCTTAACAAGATATATTTATTATTAATGAGTCTTAAGGAAAAATTTAATGAACTGGTTTTTCAGTGGAGGGAATCAGCTTCACAAGAGAAGTCTGCTTCTATGGAAATCCTTAGAGACATGGTTTTCAGATCATTCTCAGGAAATAGTGATCCAATGGCAGTGACAGACCTGATCACTGGAGTATTCATCGACATAAACCAGGCTTTTACAGAAATTCTTGGGTTCTCCAGGGATGAGGTAATTGGGCATACCTCAAATGAGATTCAGATCTTCGCTGATATTACTGACAGCAACAGATATTTCCGGCTTCTTTCTAAATTCAAAAAAATAAGTGAATTCCCGCTGATCCTCAGAAAAAAGGATGGTAATAAGGAGGAGTTTCTATTCTCTGCGGAAAAGGTATTTATGGAAAATGGAAAATACCTTCTGACAACGTACACTTCAGCAAATAACAGGAAGAGTTCCACCATAGGCACAAAAAGTGATCTGATCATCGAAGAAATTTTTGATACAATAAGCACCTACCTGGCTCTGTTCTCGTTATCAAATGATAATAGGTTTCTTATCAAAGACCTTAGCATCAAGGTGGAGGTTATCGAACGGATCAGAAGAGCGGACCTTGTTGGGAAATATATAGAAGAGACTCCACTCTATAACCACTATAAACTGATTGAATTACTTAATCATCTCAGAATTACTGGTGAAGCTCATAAACTTTCCGTTTCACCCAATGGTGATAGTTCGGAAGGTTTTTACATGGGTTTCGTACTTTCTAATGGTGATCTTGTTGTAACATGGGAGCCAGGCCATCTGGAAAGTATTACCACTGATGATGTTATCAGACAGAGGGTAATGATTGAGAAAAGCTCTGACAATCTTCCTGAAATGGTGTTTGAACTCGATCTTGCCGGCAACATAACCTATGCAAATCTCGCCGGACTGAGTTATTTTGGATACCAGAAAGAAGATATTAGTTCAGGAAAGAATATTATCGATATTTTCCCCACAGAAGATCTGAAGAAAGTAAGGGAAAACCTGGAAAAACTTAAAGATCAGTGGACTACATCAAACAACAATTATATTGCCCGTAAGAAGGACGGAAAACATGTTCCGGTTAATACAAGGACCTTCGGCCTTTTCCATAACGAGGAACTCGTCGGATACAGAGGTGTGATTACTGATATTAGTAAACTAACCAAGTACGAGGATCAGATAGTAAGAGAAAAAGCATTTCTGGAGAATCTTATTGCATCATCCCCCGAAGCAATAGTGATAACTGATATTCCGGGTAAAATTACTCTGATAAACAAAGAGTTTACGAATCTTTTCGGGTTTACCCCGGAGGAAGCAATTGACAAATACATTGATGACCTTATTGTTCCCGATGACCTCATTGATGAAGGTATCCTGGTTGATGAACTTGCCCTGAAAAATAATAAAGAGACCCGACAGACTATAAGGAAAGATAAGCTTGGAAACAAGATAGATGTTTCACTCATTGCTTCCACAATTATCATTAATGGTGTGACGGTCGCACTGGTAGGTATCTACAGGGATAACAGGACTGAAAAAAAGAATCAGATGATCCAGGAAATACTTTTCAATATTTCCACCAGTGCCTTGAAACAATTTGACATCAAAGATCTGTACCCCACCATTGTATCTGAACTTGGAAAGATATGGGATACAAATAACTTCTATATCGCTCTCTACGATAAGGAATCTAATACCATTTCCCTGCCATTCTTTTCTGATGAGAAGGATAGTTTCAACGAAGTACCCGCAAAAGGAACTATCACTTCCTGGGTGATAAGAAATAACAGATCCGTACTTTTAACTGAGACTGATCTTATCAAAATGGAAGAAGCCGGGGAAGTTGATATGGTTGGTACACCTTGCAAAGTCTGGATGGGTGTCCCTCTTAGAGTTGATGATAAAATCATTGGAGTAATTGTCCTTCAGGATTACAATTCAGAAGATAAATTTTCGAATGAGGATCTGAATGTACTTGATTTTATTGCAAATCAGATTGCAACAGCTATCCAGAGAAGAACGATGCTTGATAACCTCATAAGTGCCCGCCAGAAAGCCGAAGAGGCTGCACAATCCAAACAGACATTTATGTCGACCATGAGCCATGAAATCAGGACGCCGCTCAATGAAGTGATAGGTATAGCCAACCTTCTGATGCAGGGAAATCCGAGAGAGGATCAGATGGAACTGATCAAAACACTGAGGTTTTCTGCCAATCATCTTATTTCTCTGGTAAATGATGTTCTTGATTACAGTAAAATGGAATCCGGAAAGATCGTCTTCGAACGAACCCAGTTTGACTTTACTGATTTCCTTGAAGAAATAAACAGATCGTACACTTTCAGGGCAAAAGAGAAGAAGCTTGAATTCACTGTGATCAGGGATCCGAAGCTACCTGATATAGTTTTCGGTGACCCGATCCGATTAAACCAGATTCTCTCTAATCTCCTGTCAAATGCATTGAAATTCACACTGAAGGGAGGAATAGAAGTTAATGTCAGGGAACTGATGAGAACAGGAAATCAGTCGAATATCGAATTCAGAATAACTGATACTGGAATAGGAATCCAGAATGAAAAGCTTAATGATATATTTGACAGCTTCACTCAGGCTTCTCCTGATACCACGAGGAGATTTGGCGGCACAGGCCTTGGATTGGCAATATGCAAAAAGCTGGTTGAATTACAGGGAGGCAAAATAAGTGCTGATAGTGAACTCAACGTCGGTTCATCTTTCACTTTTAACCTGATTCTTACTGTCTCCGAAGAAAAAATTATGGGCAAAGCAACAAAATCCGGTGATAGCCAGAAAGATCTAACAGGCAAAAAGATACTCGTTGCTGAAGATAACAAGATCAACTTCTTTGTTGTAAATAAATTTCTCTCCGGTTGGGGTATGATTGTTACTCATGTCGAAAATGGTCTCCTTGCAGTTGAGCGGGTTAAAGAAGAAGAATTTGACATGATACTTATGGACCTTCACATGCCTGTAATGGATGGGATAGAAGCCACAAGAATAATACGAGGCTCAGAGAATCCGCAAATAAAGGATATCCCGATTGTTGCTCTTACAGCCGCTATCATGTCAGAGAACTACGATAAGATTGATGATCTGAAGATTAATGAATATGTCCTTAAGCCTTTCAAGCCACAGGACCTGTACGATAAGATATTAAGACATATAAGGTAGATTGGGGATTGGGGATTGCGGATTGGGGATTGCGGATTGCGGATTGGGGATTGCGGATTGCGAAAACCCGAAATCCGAATTCCGAAATCCGAAATTCATTCGTTACTTAATACAATACTTACTTAAATAACTGGCTGCTTTCTTATTCCCCAGGCCAAGGGCGACATTAAAATCATGGCATGCATCCTCCTTCTTTCCCTGATTCACGAGTGCAATTCCTTTGTACAGCCAGGTATCAGGATTTGAAGGTTGCATATCCAAAGCCATACTATAGTCGCTGACAGCATTCTCCCAGGTGCCTGAAACAAAGTACGAGTTTGCCCTGTCTATATAACATTCAGGATCCTCAGGGTGGACCTTCAGGTTTCTGCTAAAGAATTCTATTGCCTTCAGATTATCACCCGAAGAAGAGACTGTTTTTCCTGCAAGTCTGAGGGCCTTGCTATCATCTGGATAGAGATCCAGAAATGCAGTGATATCTTTTAGTGCCCTTTCATTTTCTCCTGTTCTGCTATAGCACTCTGCTCTTAAATATAATAAGCTCGCATCTGCAACACCCTGGTTAATAATAAAAGAATATGTATCAGAAGCTCCTGCCGCATTACCAGCAGTGAACTGAGCCTTCGCCATCAGTCGGAGATATTTTTCATTTCCCCTGTCTGAGCCTAAAAGTTTCTGAAGGGCTGAAATACAATCTGATGATTTTCCCATTGACAGGTCAACCAAAGCTTTTGCATATAGAAATTCAGGGTTGTTTTTATTCTCTGCATAAAGTTCATCAAGTGTTGTTTTTGCATCCTCTGATTTCCCCACAGACAGGTCATATTCTATCTCAGATATCCTGACTTCCGTTTCTGTATAGCGTTCTGTTTTCCAGAATTGTCTCCATCCTGATGAGTTTTCTATTCTCGAAAATGACGGATCAAGAAGAACTTCCTTTTCAGTTACTTTAAATTGAGAATTCAGGTTATTCTGGAGATGAATTAAAGATCCCTGAATATCCCCTGATCGGGCCAGAGTTTTGGAAATGCCATATTCGCCTGAAAATTTTACAAGAGAGTTGGCTGACTGAAAATCTTTTAAGGCGTCATCAAGATTATTCTTCCCAAGAAAAGCTTCAGCCCTGAGCAGGAAGAACCTGTGATCACCATTTATCTTTGTGAGACCCTCGGAAATAATTCTTATCGTTTCATCATATTTACCATAATAATTATAAGCCTTTGCTTTAAGAAGATAATCAAGAGGCTGCTGTGCAAACATCAGAACAGTTACTCCGGAAAATATAAATAAGAGAATGTTTCTTTTCATTGTATCATACCCCCATTACTTATTAACAGGCCTGGCAACTTTTGAATCAATTTCAGTGATTACATGAACAAAACCTGACAGGTGAAATAATTCAAGACCCGATATCCTTCTCTCCCAGACATCACATTGATAAAAATATACTCCGGGAGACACTAATTTACCCTTATATGTGCCATCCCATTCAATCTTCGGATCATCTGTCTGGAACAATCTTAGACCATTGCGATTAAATAACTTAAAGTCTATCTTTTCGACAAGTCCTGATGTTTTTGCAACAAGTTTATCATTTATATTATCTCCATTTGGAGTAAATACGTTTGGTATCTCGTAGAAATTGCATGAATCAACACAAACCATAGCAGACTGCGGACTTTCATTCCCGACTTTGTCAAATGCAGAAATAGAATAACAGCCGGCAATTACATCTCCGGGTGAATGTTTGTATGAAAATGTGCCTCTGTCATTAATGGTCGCCAGAAGTGAAACAGACTCAGAGGTGGTTAGTTTATAGTATATCCTGTAACCTGCAATATCAGAGAAACATGTATTATCATTAACTTTCCATATCAAGGTATTGTAAAGGCTGTCACATTGTGAGGTAACATTTAGATCAGGGGTACAGGGTGGTTCATTGTCAACCGGAGTAGAGCATGC
>JAHEYW010000161.1 GCA_023251395.1 Bacteroidales bacterium | reverse complement strand
ATAAAATCAGGAAGGGGAAGATTTGCAGGCTGACAATGTCAAATAAATAGAATTATACATGTTAAAGGTCTTTGCATTAGGAATTTCGCTCGTAGCTTTAATCTTTGTTCTGGTCTTGTTATTTAATAAAAAACAGAAACCATGGGATCAGATGACTGAAGAAGAGAAGAAGAAGAAAAAGATCCTGGTTGCCAGCGGGATAGCAGTGTTCCTGGCAGGTCTTATTACTGCCCTCCTTGTTGGCAGGAAAAAAGAATAATCGCGAGTACAAGAATGATTATCACCTCAAAGATTGACACCCCACTGGGAATTTTAATAGCAGGCGCTGTTGAAGATGGTATATGCTTACTGGAATTCGAAGACAGAAAGATGCTTAAAGCTGAATACAGGTTTCTTGAGAAATATCTGCAGACTACAGTAGAAGAAGGAAGTAGTAAACACTTCAGAATCCTTGTCAGCCAGCTGAATGAATATTTTAGTGGAAAAAGAAAAGAATTTTCTGTTCCACTCGTCACTCCGGGAACTGATTTTCAGCAGATCGTCTGGCAAGAGCTCCTGAAAATACCATTCGGAACTACCAGAACGTATCTGGAACAGGCTGAGGCTCTTGGTAATCCACTGTCTACCAGAGCAGTTGCCAATGCTAACGGGATGAACAGGATTGCAATAATCATACCCTGTCACAGAGTAATCGGTAGCGATGGAAGCTTAACCGGATATGGTGGTGGCTTAACCAGAAAAAAATGGCTTCTCGACCATGAAAAAAGATATTCAGGAAAAGCCGTTGATCAATCGCTCTTTTAAATAAATATTATATATCATCAAAATTCAAAGGATATGAAAAAACTCTTTTCAGGAAAATTCCTTCTGCCTGGTGTTATAATTATGGCAGCTTTAGTCCTCACAGGCTGTGCCAATAATGAACCGGTCAAAATGTGCCTTACAGGACATACTTATGGTTTTTTTGGTGGACTCTGGCATGGTTTTATTGCACCATTTGATTTTATCGGTATGCTCTTCAGTGAAAAAATTACGATGTACGCTCAGAATAATAATGGCGGACTCTATGCTCTTGGATTTCTTCTGGGTAGCGGAGGCTGGGGCTTCTTCGGCGGTAAAGGCATGAAAAGAGTGCATCATACAAAAGTCAACATCGATAATAACAGGTTTGATAAAGCTGAAATTGTTGGATAAAGGCTGGTATCCAGACTCCTTCGTTGAAAATAAACCAGAAATGATCAGAGAAATTGTCTTATCGCATCTAAAACCTGCCGATAAATTTATATATGGCTTTGCAAGTCTGACAGGACTCCTGGATAACCGTTATGAAGGATTCAGCTGGGGAATTTCAATAGGCAGAAAACTGGATAGCAGAATTGTTGACAAAATAATCACAGGTCCGACCATCGAGTACTATAATCACTACAATCAGATCAATCTGGAACTGGAGAAGCTGAATAAAGAGCTTACGGATGATCTGAATGATAATGGCATTGAATCAATCTCTATCCAGCCGACTGTAAAGGACAAGGCAAATGATCCGGAATATTTAAGAACGCTTACAACAAGCCTGTCTCATAAAATGGTGGCAACTAGGGCAGGTCTGGGATGGATAGGAAAAACTGACCTTTTTATATCATCTACTTTTGGACCGAGACTCCGACTCTCTTCGATCTTAATAAAAACTCCTGTATCTCCTCAAAATAAACCAATAGAAAAGAGTCTTTGTGGAAAATGCATGCTATGTGTGGATATTTGTCCATCTCATGCCGCAAATGGTATATTGTGGAATATATCAACAGGAAGAGAGGATTTTTTTGATCCATGGAAATGCAGAGAGCAGTGTGAAAGATTTGGAAAAGAAAAGCTTGGTGCGGATGTGAGGATATGTGGTATGTGTGTGGCCATTTGTCCGATTGGTATAAAAAACAATACTAAATCATAAGCTTCGGGTGGAAGACAGAAAGACAATTGACCTTAAAAAAGCAATCAGGGAAAGTAATTCACGGTTCCTCAGATCATTGCCTGAATTTGTTATCCGATGGATGGAAAGAATTATAGGACAGGATGAAATCAATGAGGTCATTAATAAAAACTATGAGAAATCAGGCGTTTCCTTTATCAAAGGGGTGCTTAATGAATTGGGTGTAAATGTTGAAAGTACCGGAGATGAGAATATCCCTAAAGAGGGAAGATTCATCTTTGCTGCCAACCATCCGGTTGGAGGGCTGGATGCTGTTTCTATATTTACCATAATTGACAAGTTTTTTCCGGTAATTGTCAGTCCGGCAAATGAACTTCTGAAAATCATCCCGCAAGTACGCCCTTATGTTTTTGGCCTTAATGTGTTTGGAAAGACGAACCGGGAAACAGCAAAAAAACTGGATGAACTATACGAGTCAGATGTTCAGATATTTATTTTTCCTGCCGGAGAGGTTTCAAGGAGACAAAAAGGTATAATTTCAGATCTGACATGGCAGAAATCCTTTGTAACGAAAGCTGTGCAGCACAAAAGAGACATTATCCCTCTTTTTATAGGAGGAAGAAATTCTAATCTGTTTTATTTCATCGCTAATCTGAGAAAAAAACTGGGTATTAAAATGTACATTGAAACAATGCTCCTTCCCAGGGAAATGCTCAAACAGAGGAATTCGACAGTCAGGATCTGGATAGGTAAACCAATTCCTTATCAGACATTTACAAGCGAAAAAACACATTCAGAATGGGCACAGTGGGTGAAGTCAGTAACTTACTCATTACCTTACAATTAATTCGCAGTTGTGGCTTTTCTAAAACAATCATCTTATAATTTATGCCTTAAAAAGAAAACTATGGTTAAGATCATAAAATCACCTGCACTTGTCGATGCTGCCGGTACTGGAAAAAAAATAATAAAGGAATTTTTTGGCAGGGTTAGCAGTAACTCCTCAGAAGTAAGTATTGCTCAAATGAATAGCCCGGAAGGGTGGACAGAACCGGGGCAGTGTCCGTATTTTGACGAATATACAATTGTTCTGAAGGGTTCGCTTTTGATTAAAACAAAAACTGAGGAATTTATTGTCACAGAGGGAATGGGGATCCTGACCTCAAAGAATGAATGGGTCCAATACAGCTCTCCGTTTAAAGGTGGTGCTGAATATGTAGCAATCTGTCTTCCTGCATTCTCCCCGGATATTGTTCACAGGGATAATTGATATTTCTTCAATACCCCTTGATTTATCAGGCGTATTCTTATAAATCAGACAGGCCTATTATTCTTTTTCCTTGTTTTTAACACCAGATAAGCAACAAATCCTGCTCCAAGAACGAGTAGTATATATCCTAAGTAGGGAAATATCTGTTCACGAATTTCATACAGGTAATAACCTATTATCGCCAGTATAATATTCCAAATTCCGGCGCCAACGAAAGTATACAGGATGAAATCACGGAGGTTCATTTTTGCAAGACCCGCCGGAATTGATATCAGATGCCGGATTCCAGGAACCAGTCTTCCAATGAATGTTGATGATCTGCCATTCCTGACAAAATAGTTTTCTGCATGTTCTATTTTTTCTTTTGAAAGTAGGAAAAGTTTACCAGGACCTGAATCTGCGAACTTGTAGACAAGTGGCCTTCCGAGATATTTGGAAAGAAAATAGTTGAAAAGCGATCCGCAAAGAGCCCCAATAGTTCCGAACAGAACTACCCCAAAAATATTCAGCTGGCCCTGTGCCGCCTTATAAGCTGCAAAAGGAACAACAACCTCTGATGGAAGAGGTAAAAATGTGCTTTCGATGGCCATCAGCAATGCAATCGTGAAGTAATTCAGATTTGCCATGTACCAGTCGAAGAGTGAATGAAAGAGCTCTGACATTAATCGAGCTTCAGTTTTACAACGGCCTTTTTAACAGGAGAATTGCTTCCGTCTTTAATACTCGGCATATGGGCATCCTCAGGAAAGAATAAGAAAAACCTCTTCGGATCAGCTTTATACAATTTCGGACTTTTTACAGAAAAGTATTCTATATCCTTTGCATCACTGTATTCCTGTGACACAACATCTTTTAAGGTATAGGGGACGCAACCCATCTGTTCATTTCCGGAAATAACATACTGGATATCAACATATTTTCTGTGTGCTTCAAATTTGGCATCTTCCTGATTCTTTGTTGTATACTGACTAACCAGTACATAAAGGTTATCACCGTCAATATCATGACGTTTGACTTCAATTTTTGCCAGATCTGTGTTTTTCATAAATGCAAAAGCCTTGTCCCATCTTTCAGGATTTTTAAAATATGCTTTTGCAAGTGCTAGTTTGTTTATTGATGGATCTGGTGTAACATTCCATCCTTTATGCCAGTCTCCTTTCTGAAACCACTGATCCAGTTTTTCTGCACTCCAGGTTGATGGATCACCCTGTCCGAATGATTTGGAAATTCCAAAGATACTTGTCAATAACATGAGATTTAAAATTATTCGTTTCATAATCATTATTCTTATTTCAAATTTCGAATTCAGGGACGAAAATTAGGCAATAAAATTTAATGTTCAAAACAGAAACCTTTTTTGAACATATAGCATCTGAATTCCGTGATTTACTTTTTATAACTCAGAACTGCAATGTTCAGAGAATAAGGATCCAGCGGATGGCTCAATTTCTTACCTGTCAAGGCAATCTGTCTCCCGCTTGGAAAAATACGCTGAGGTTCAGAAATAGTATTATAATCACTGAGGCTCTTTGATTTCAATGTAACCATTACACCATCAGGATTTAAATTCAGCCCATCTACATTGATGTTTACATATTTTTGCTTTCCGGCGACATTTACCATTTTAATATAGACTTTACTCGCATTCTTGTCAATTGTTGCACTGACATAAAGGCTATCCTGGCCTGTTACCGGTTTTATTCCTATAGTTGCCGGAATGATTTGTGTCCCTTTATATATAGAAAACAGTTTCTGAACATAATAATTGGGAGATCCAAATGAAGTAAGATTATCGAACCATATTAAATCAGGTCTCCATTGCCATGCATCAACATGTGCAAGCAGAGGCGCATAAGAAGCCATCTGAACTATATCGGCGTTGCGTTCCAGCCCAGTCATAAAGGCTGCTTCGGCAATGGCACTATACCAGGTATTTCTTGACGACGGGTCAGCTGATTCCTGCCAGTGGGCTGCATATTCTCCGGCGAAAACCTTTATGCTGTTGCGGTCATAATTATCATACCTGGCTGCATTTTTTAAGAACCATTCAGGAGGCATGTAGTAATGCTCATCAATTAGATCAGGTGAAAGTTTCTTAAGCTCCTTCCATGCAAGGTCAAACATTGTACCTGAGGAAGATGGTCCCGCACCAGAAATAATTTTTATTTTAGGATATTTCGTTTTTATTGCTTTTTCAAATTCCTTATATCTTTCAAAATACTGGAGGTCCCATTGCTCGTTCCCAATAGCAATATAAGTTAGCTTAAAAGGCTGGGGATGCCCCAACGAGGATCTCAATTTACCCCATTGAGTGGAAATACCGCCATTCGCAAATTCAATCAGATCGAGAGCATCCTGGATGTATTGGTTCAAATCAGTCATTGGGACTACTTCCCCTGAATTAAACTGGCACGACATACCACAATTCAGTACCGGAAGCGGTTCTGCTCCAATATCTTCAGCCAGCTGAAAATACTCAAAAAATCCCAGTCCGAACGACTGGAAATAATCAGGAGCCGGCCGGGCTTGTATTTCAAGATTCCATCTGTTCATTATTACTCTTCTTTCCTCAACCGGTCCGATTGTTGTCTTCCACTGGTATCTGTTGAGAAGGTCTCTCCCCTCAACAATACATCCTCCGGGAAAACGAATAAATCCAGGTTTTAGATCAGCAATAAGCTGTACCAGGTCACTTCTTAATCCACCTGGCCTGTTCTTCCATGTTGTCATTGGCAATAGAGATATCATATCCATATCAATGGTTCCCTTGCCGCTGAACATTATTCTGAATTGTGCTTTTGCATCGGTTTGGGTGGCCCTGAAAGAGGCAGTGAGTTTTTTCCAGTTTTGTGTCAGACCTGTCACATCCGCTGAACCTATAACAGTCCCTGTTGAACTAATCAGTTCAAGTTTTATCTTCAGTGAGGAATTGGCACTCGCTTTTGCACTTACAGAGAAATTATAGCTCTCATCTGCCTTTATCCCCATACCCCTGAATCCTTCATTTAAAATGCCAAATGAACCAGTCGGCGCATCAACAACAACTTCCAGGAAATGAGGATTATTGGGATTTGCCGGTGAATAGAATGTTGTATAGAACCTGCCTTCACCATCCTGCTTCACTGTTTTCCAGCCCATTGTGGAAATAGTAAATTCAAAAGAACGATTTTTAATCAATTCGGTATATAACCCTCCGTCAGCTGCGAAGTTAATGTCCTCGAAGAAAACGCCCCACATGGTAGGCTTAACGTCAGTGACTGGTTTATTTGCAGTTACAGTAATTGTCTGTGCTTCAGTACTGAATTGGACCAGGCAAAAGAAATAAAATACAATTATAGCTAAGGTTTTGATTCTGGCGAATGATTTCATATTTCCGAATTTTTAAACCACTAAATTTTCAATATTGTTAATTAGCTTCAGCAAGACAACTGATTCTGATGGCAAGACAAACTATAGCATTTCCTCTGCTTTCTTTGCACCATCATGTATTACAATTATAACAGATGAAGGAGCCTCAAAAGTGATACAATTTAGAAATAAAAATCGAGTCTTCATTATTTTTCCGGCTCTGACTTGAGATAATTTAAAAATAAAAAGGACCAACAAGACATTTTCAATGTAACAAGTAAAAAATATTTTCTATTTTTCGTTTTGTCAATTGGAGTGAAATTTAAAGAACTTTATAAATTACATTATGGATAATCTACAGACTACCTACCTGGGGTTAAAGCTTAAAAATCCGCTGATTGCAGGAAGCTGCGGTTTGACAAACTCGGTCACAAATATTAAAGAGCTCGCCTCAAAAGGTATAGGGGCTGTTGTAATAAAATCACTTTTCGAGGAACAAATTCATGTTGATACAGAGAAGATCATAAAAAATGAACAGGGTAAAGTCTCAACATTTACCAAAGCTCCTGATACAATCTTAAGCAAGAGGATATATGATTATGATGAGGCATATTCGTATATCTATGATTTTGCCAAAAGAAACAGTCTGGAAAAATATCTTGATTTTCTTAAAGAGGTTAAAAAATCTGTGGATATTCCAATTATTGCAAGTATAAACTGTGTCTCGAACCAGGACTGGCACGCCTTTGCAAAGAGGATCGAGGAAACAAAGGTCGATGCTCTTGAACTTAATATTTATATACTCCCATCTGACTGGAGACGCAGCGGAGAAGATAATGAAAAGATCTATTACGATATTATAAGGGAGGTACGCAATTATGTAAATCTCCCCATTGCTGTTAAAATAGGTTATTATTTTTCATCTCTGGCCCAGTCGGTTCAGAAGCTCTCTGAGAGCGGTATCAAAGGACTTGTTCTCTTCAACAGACCATATAATACTGATTTCGACATAGATAACATTACACTCAGTCACGGGCAGATTTATAGTTCCGAGGAGGAATACAATCATACGCTCAGGTGGATATCAATCCTTTCAGGTCATGTTAATTGTGATCTCAGTGCATCCACAGGAGTCCATGATCATAATGCTTTTATAAAGCAGCTTCTCGCCGGGGCAACATCTGTACAGATCGCCTCTGCCCTCTATCGGGAAGGTCTGGATATTATACCTGAGATCCTTAATAAAACTTCTGAATGGATGGCGAAACATAAGTTCAAAGATGTTGCTGAATTCCGTGGAAAGCTGAGCAAAACCAACCTTGAAAATCCGGCAGCAATCGAAAGAGTCCAGTTCATGAAATTATATTCAGGTATTGAATAGGGCGGCATTTTAAGGGTCTGCAAGAAAGATAGTATTTATTGATCTGCCTTTAAAATTGCCACCTACCCCTCCCGATCCACCATCCGGTGGCCCGGGACAGGCTCAAATGTGGGGCTTAGAGCTAATCAAATTAAATGGGTTCTTCACTCCTCCCCATTTGGGGAGGCCGGGTGGGGCAGATTAAAAGATAGTAAAAGAAGACAAAGAAATAAATAACGAAGAATTCTTCCTCTTGACGACCCCCCAACCCCCCAAATGGGGGGCTTA
>JAHEYW010000160.1:6718-8202 GCA_023251395.1 Bacteroidales bacterium | reverse complement strand
CCCTTTGCATTAATGAGGGATCCCATGATTATCCAAGGGCAACACTGTTCGGAAAAGATGTCGGAGAACCAGCTCCGGCTCCCATTGCACCTCTCCCCATAACACCATGCAAAGCCTCACTCCATACGTTGAATGAATTGATCGCAAGTCGAGGAACCGCAGCCATGTTGTTCCCAAGGAGACTCTCTTTTTCTTCGGGGGTGAGTCTTGATACAAGATCAGCGGCTCTTTCTTCAAATGAATATGAAGTATTCAGGTAAATTGGATTTTTGGAACCCGTTGCTCCCGATTCCCCGATTTTGTTCGCCGGAAGAAATAGCATTACAACTACTCCCGCAATGATGAACATGTGCTTTTTAAGAATTTTTTTCTTCATGATAATCTGATGTGCTGATTAGTGGTTAATTCAATTGATAGTTTTTATTTTTTCTTCTCCCAGAGTTTCTCCATTTCTTCCAGAGTCTTTCCTTTTGTTTCAGGAACAAGTTTCCATACAAGGAAAGCAGCAAGGAAGCCCATGACCGCGTATATCCAGTATGAGAAACCATGATTGAACTGTTTTGTCAGCCACTGGCTGTCATTCAGGATCGGGAAAGTAAAGGATACGAGCCAGTTAGCCACCCACTGGGCTGCAACCGCAATAGACATGGCCCCGCGTATACTATTGGGAAATATCTCAGATAGGAGCACCCAGGTAACAGGTCCCCAGCTCATAGCAAAGAATGCCACATACAGCAACATGAATATAAGCGCGCCAACTCCTTCATTATGTGTGGAGAATGAGAATCCAAGGGCAAACATGCTTACGCCCATTCCAAGGGCTCCGATAATCATCAGAGGTTTGCGGCCGAATCTATCGACAGATAATATGGCAACCACTGTGAATACAAGATTAACAACACCCACAATAATTGTCTGTAAAAGAGAGGAGTCAACAGAAGCCCCCATATTCCTGAAAATATTTCCGGCATAATAGAGCACGACATTAATACCAACGAATTGCTGAAAAACAGAGAGAAGTATTCCAACGAATATTACAAAAAAGCCAAATGATAACCATGGTGCACTCTTCTCATGAATCGTATCCTTGATCTCTTTTAATATCTCTTTCGCATTATCGCCGCCGGAAATTTTATTAAGAACTTTCAGCGCTTTCTCATCATATCCTTTCATAACCAGAAAACGCGGTGTTTCAGGAACAAAAAACAGAAGAATTAAGAAAAGTCCTGCAGGAATTGCACCAGAAAAGAACATCCAGCGCCAGCCTTCACTTACCTGCCATGCTTCATTACCCTGCCTTGCAATAAAATAATTGACAAAATAAATAATAAGCATACCGAAAATGATAGCGAACTGGTTCCATGAAACCAGTTTCCCTCTGATTGAAGCAGGTGCTATCTCGGCTATATACATCGGTGATATCATTGATGCGATACCGACCCCGATTCCACCAATTATTCTGTAGAAGAAAAATGAGTAAACCG
>JAHEYW010000160.1:0-6708 GCA_023251395.1 Bacteroidales bacterium | reverse complement strand
TTAAGAGCCTCCGGTTTCCATGCTCCGATAGCCGACAGTAAAAATGCTACAGCTGCAATTATCAGTCCCATTTTCCGGCCAAAGGATTTTGAAATAAAGCCGGCCAGAGCACCTCCTATAATACAACCTATCAGTGCACTTGCAATAACAAAGCCTTTTATAATATCAGCGGTACCCTGTAATGCTGCTCCTTCAACCGGAAATGATTTTCCAAGGAAAAATATCGCCCATACTGATACGGCGGCAATGAGAATAGCAGAGATCAATCCTCCTTTCTTCAGACCCAGAAGGCGTACAATCTGTCCTGAAATAACAAGAAAGACAAGATAAATAACCAGGGTCATCAGCAATTTGTACTGGCTGATTAATTTTATGGTATAATCATGATTGGCGGGATTCAGGATCGGAGTAATAAATAATTCCACAAGAGATTTTTCTGCTCCGTTCACAACTGCGGTGTCGTATCCAAACAAAAGGCCCCCGAAGGTAGCAACAAGAGTTAACGCCATCACGTAAACGGGATTCCCTTTTGTAACGGATCCGGAAGGAGAACTGGTATTAGTCGGAATAAATGCCATTTTAAATTAGTTTATATAATTTTTCTTGTTAATTGATTTTACATTCAGCTATCTGATCATTTTTTTTCTTGCATCACTCCTTCTAAAGGAGGAATTCTCCTGAAGCGGGACTGGCCACTACCACTGTCAAATGAAATCTTTTTCTTTCCAATTTCATCAAACTTGATGATCATTTTTTCTGACGATACATTTTCAATGTACCTCAATGATAGCTCGAGTGTCTTGTCATCTGACCAGGTATAAGCCTGTGCAATTTTAAACGGCGGCAGTCCATTCTGATTGTTTTTCGCCTGTGAAAATATTGAAGGGCCGTGTTTGGTTGTTTCACCCATTTGCCATCTTCCGGAAGCAAAAGAAAAATCAAATGAAGCAGTATCGGTTTTTAAATTGAGTAAGCAAAGGTCATCCTTAAACTCAAGGGAAATACTCTTTACATGCCTTTCATTGGGTTTAAAAGTGAAAGTTTTACCAGAGACTTTTGAAGTGATGGCATCGTTATTCTTTTTAGCAGGAATTGGAAGAGCAAGGGCAGCCAGCCTTTGTTTCAACACATTTGCAGAAGCCTCATCTGCTGGCAATGCCTTATCCTGGATGCCCGGGTAGAGGAATTCCCATATCATTCCGATCTCACCCCACATATCCGGAGAATCAGCAGTAAATACCACCACAGCATCTTTGTCAGGAATTACTACCACGAACTGACCATTTGCTCCGTTTGCCTGGTATGAATTGTGTTTAGCACGCCAGAACTGGTAACAGTATCCCTGTACTCCATCATTTGACGAGTCTCTTTTAGACTGGGTCATGTTAGGGTTTTGCTGGATCTTAAGAGTAGTTGCCTCTTCAACCCATTTCTTTGGAAGAAGCTGTTTCCCGTTCCATTTCCCTTTCTGGAGATAAAACTGTCCGAATTTAGCAAGGTCTTCCGTTTTCAATCTTAAGCCCCAGCCACCAGTGTTGATTCCAAATGCGTCTGTCTCCCAGTCCATTCCTTCTATCTGAAGAGGATCAAATAATCTTGGTTTCAGATAATCAATCACCTTTTGACCGGTTACTTTTGTAACAATAGCAGATAACATGTAAGAAGCTACTGAATTATAACGATAGATTGCACCAGGTTGATTTAATACCGGCACTGCCAGAAATCCTTTTACCCAGATATCGTCCACATTGAGCGGAGGCTCACGTCTCATCCCGGTAGACATGCTAAGTAAATCCCTTATTCTGAGTTTTGACAGATTATCACCTACTGTATCAGGCAGGTACTGTGGGAAGAAAGATACTATCTTATCATCAAGATTGAGTTTCCCTTCACTTATTGCAAATCCAACAGCAGTGGAGGTAAAACTTTTGCTGGCCGAATTCAGAGTATGGTTTAATTCAGGACCATAAGGGTTCCACCAGCCTTCTGCAATTACTTTACCATGACGGAGAAACATAAAACTGTGGAATTCGTGTCTTCTTACGGCTGCAGAATCCAAAAAAGTTATTATTGCCTTTGAAGAGACTCCTTCAGCTTCCGGAACACTTCTGGGAAGATATTTCTCTACAACCTGTTGTTTGTTTGTGCAGGAAACCAGCGTAAGACAGATCAGGATTGCTGCAAAGGCTGGTCTTTTAAATATAACATTCATAAGGTCAGGTTTAATTAATTTCTTATTCTATAAATAACAACCCATAAAAATAGAATTAATTTGATTAACAAGACAATCCGGCAAAGATGTTTTTCAGCTGTTTAATTATCAGGAGAATATCCTCAAAATTTCGATGATTTACACATTTTGCGTTATCGGAATTAAGGTAATATACAATTATATTATATTGTATCTTTCTTTCAGTCGGATATTCAACGAAAGATTTTAAAGTATGATCAAGGTTTTTTGCATGTATTTTCTAAATTTGACCATTATACATATTATCCAGAGAGCATGAAACACACTACAAGCTATTACCCGCTAAAGAGATCTCTGATCGTTTTAGTTCTTATTTTAACCGGCCTTTCCCTCTATGCCCAGACAGAAAAGCAACTTGTAATTGGAGAACAACCGGTTTATAAGGTTGCCAGGGCAAAAGGGCCAATTACCGTTGATGGTAAGATGGATGAACCAGACTGGAAGAATGCAGAAGTACAACCAATCAGTAATTTCTTCCGGCTCGATAAACCTGCTGAAAAGCAAAATTCAAAATTCAGGATGCTGTGGGATGATTCCACTATCTACCTTTTTTATGAATGTGAAGACACCTCTCTGACAGCACGTGAAACAAAATTTGACGGTCGTACTTATATGGATGACTGTGCTGAGTTTTTTGTTGTACCCATTCCTGACAGTGTTTATATGCACTTCGGATTTGAAATAAATATTACCGATGTAAGGTATGACTATATTGTTCTTTGGAAATACTATAATAACAGGACTTTCTTTATAAGTGGTTATAATCCTGAATACAAAGTAAAAACTGTTTACGACGGCACACTTAACAACGACAAGGATAAGGATAAGGGATGGAGTATGGAGTTCGCCATCCCAATGACAGCTTTTAGTAATATAAATGGCGTAACGCGACCCAGGACAGGTGCCAGATGGGCATTCCAGGCAGTACGCCAGGACAGAAATTTTGTTGATGACAGATTCCGGTCAACATCGACCCTGTTTCCGGTTTATGTATTCAAGCTGGATGTACACCAGCCCAATCGCTTCGGCTTGATGGAGTTTACCAATAACTGATTTTTCCACATATTATTATGTACCTGCTTTTTATTATCTTGTAGGTCATAACCAACCAAAACCTGTACCATGAATAAAATTATTATTTACCTGTCAATTTTCTTTGTTATTGTTCTGACAGGATGCTCAAAACCTGAAACGAAGATTTCAAAATTTGATTTCACCGGTCCCCGCGATGCTTCTCTGATTCGGGGTTTTAATTATACACCTGCCGGAGTAGCTTCACCACGACACCATGTTGATACCTGGGTGCATTACGATTCAGCAACAACTGTATTTGACCTTGATTTAGCAAAAAGTCTGAATATGAATCAGGTTCGCGTTTTTGTTCCATATCAGGTTTATACCGAAGACAAAGAAGGACTGCCTAAAAAACTCAGGCATTTTATTCGCGAATGCAATAAGCGGAATATTGGTGTAATGCCGGTTGTTGGAAGCGGACAATGGGTTAGAGATACAACCCAGCGTGATAAAGGAAGGGAGTGGATTCAATTCCTTATTAATACAGTTTCTAAGGAACCCGGACTTGCAATGTGGGATGTAATGAATGAACCTGACTGGCCACCTACTCCAAAGGAGAGGGTTCAGAGAAATTTTGAGAACTGTAAATTCATGACAAAGACCTTCCATGAGCTTGACCCAAGTACTCCTGTTACAATAGGATTTGCATTCGTGGAAGGAATGATTGAAATGGCTGATTATGTTGATGTTCTTCAGTTTCATGATTATATGCAGACTACCGGAGAGATCAGGGATACTATAAACAGGGCTAAGGAATTTGCTGCAAAAGTGAAAAAGCCTCTGATCAACGGAGAATTAGGTTGCATTGCAAGGGCTAATCCTTATGATATTACTCTTCAGGAGCATATGAACGCAAAAGTCGGCTGGTATATCTGGGAATTGATGATAGTGAGACAGGGATGGGGGACAGTACATGGAGTATTCTATGAAGATGGAAGCGTTCGCGACCCGTCAATTGCAGCAGCTATAATGGGATTTTTCCGAAAACGCACTCCCGATATACTTCCGGCTGTTGCAGATAAGGAAGGCTGGGTTACAAAAGCAGTGGATCAGGGTGATAAGTGGCTGAAAAATCCGGAAAGGACCTGGAAAGAAGGGCTTGATATTGCTGAAACTTCTGCCCATCTTTTAGAAGCAGGTGAGCTGACTGCGATGAGAATACCACCGACTCAGGAAGTGGCAGTTCTAAGAAAAGAAGAAGCCAACATAAAAGCGCTTACAGAGCTGATCACAAGGTTTAAAAAAGAGCTGGAGCCATACAGATTACCACCTGCAAGGAATAACTAGGAAATAGAATGAAGTAACAAATTAATTTGGTTACAGGATTTCTGGTTTAAAATTATATCTGCGCTTATCTGCACGATCTGCGAGAAATATAAGTCCGCAGATTTACGCAGAAAATAAACCCGGGCTTGGCGAAGCCTCCAGACTTCTCCTTCATCGCATTTAATAATTATTCTGTGTCAGAAGCCTCAGAATGTTATTATGTAAAATTTTTAAGTGTATTTTTTACACTTATCTTATTTTTTATATCTTTAGTTGTTATTAACTGACCAACCTATACCACTTTAATCGATGAAAAAATCTTTACCGATTCTTTTGATTTTGCTTGTTATTCTGAATCAGATTAGCTTTTCTCAAACCCAGGATTTACCTACCGATACAAAGCCGGCTTCCACGAATGTTCAGAACGCTCAATGGCCCAGGATTACTTCTGACCAGAGGGTAATGTTCCGGATCAAAGCTCCCGATGCCCAGAAAATGCAGATCGATCTGACTAAGAAATTTGATATGGTGAAAGGTGCTGATGGCACATGGGAAGTGACGACCGACCCGATCGTAGAGGGATTTCACTATTACTCGGTTGTTGTCGATGGTTACTCCGTTGTTGATCCATCAAGTCAGACTTTCTATGGAATGAGCCGGATGGCAAGTGGTATTGATATTCCTGAAAAAGATGTTGATTTCTATTTACCAAAAAATGTGCCCCATGGCCAGATACGGCAGTTACGTTATTATTCAAACATTACAAAAGCATGGAGGCGGGCATTTGTCTATACACCTGCCGGATATGATACTAAGCTCAATGAAAGATATCCTGTTCTCTACCTGTGGCACGGTGGCGGCGAAGATGAAACAGGATGGCCAAATCAGGGAAAGGTTGATAATATTATGGATAATCTCATTGCCGAGGGGCAGGCTAAGCCAATGTTGATCGTAATGGATAAAGGCGTTGCAGTTAATCCCGATGCAGTTCCGGCGGCGCGACCTGCAAATCCACCTGCTACAGGTCAGCCTGCATCTCCACGGGGACCCGGAATGATGATGCAAAATACAACACTTGAAGAAGTTGTCATAAAAGAGATCATTCCAATGATCGATAAAGAATTCAGGACAATACCCGACCGTGACCACAGGGCAATGACCGGACTTTCAATGGGAGGGTTCCAGTCTTTTCAGATTACATTGAATAACCTTGACAAATTTGCTTATATTGGAGGATTCAGTGGCGCCGGTCAGATGCAACAGGGTGTTGAATTCTCAAAGTTGTATAACGGAATCTGGGCTGATGCTGCCGCTTTCAATAAAAAAGTAAAATTGATGTTTCTGAGTACGGGTCTCAAAGAACCTGAAAGAATGTATCAGACTGTAAACAACTTTAAAAAGGAACTGGATAAAGCCGGTATCAAACACGTGTATTACGAATCTCCTGGAACGGCACATGAATGGCTTACCTGGAGAAGATCATTACATGAATTCGCGCCGCTTCTTTTTATGAATTAGAGAAATAATATTATACTATTTTATTAAAATTTTAAAAATTTCAGGAGGATTTCAAATGAAAAAATCATTATTGTTTCTTTTACTGATTATCATGTCAGTAAGTGGAGCCTGCTTAGCCCAATCGGGTCAGGCTTCAAACATATTTAATGCAGATACGGCACATTCCTCACCCTACAATCTTTCCGGGAATAAGTATCCGCTTATTGAAGCTGATGGAAGGGTTACCTTCAAGTTTTATGCTCCTAATGCACAAAAAGTGCAGGTATCTATCGTCAACGTTCCTTTTGATATGGTGAAAGGCGATAATGGAGTATGGTCTTACACCAGCGAACCTCAGGACAAAGGTTATCATAACTACTGGATGATAGTTGACGGAAGCGTTGTTCTTGATCCGGCAACCAATGCATTCATTGGTTACAGCCATATGTGTAATGGCTTTGAAATTCCAGATCCGGATGGCGGTTTTTATGCTTTAAAAGACGTGCCTCATGGTAATGTACTGATAAGAAATTACTACTCAACTGTAGCTAAATCATGGCGTCATATATTCATTTATACTCCTCCGGATTATGATAGTAACATTAAGAAACGTTACCCGG
>JAHEYW010000159.1 GCA_023251395.1 Bacteroidales bacterium | reverse complement strand
TACCTGATGCAGGGATTTGCTGTTTTAACAAACAACAGGTGGTTCCCGTTATTGCTGACTTCAATACTATTTGCTTCTATGCATTCTGTTAATCCTGAAGTTAAAGCGTATGGTTTTTTCACCATGATGCCACAGTATTTTTTTATGGCATTGACTTTTGGAATAGCCACGTTACTCGATGATGGAATTGAAGCTGCAATGGGTGCTCATGCAGCTAACAATATATTCGTTTCGATATTTACAGCATATAGTTCTTCAGCGTTACAGACTCCGGCACTTTATGTTCAGAAGACTATTTATCCCTTGACAGATTTTGTCGCAACAGTGATTTCTGCTGTAATCTTTATAGCAGTGCTGGCAATAATTTTCAAATGGAAAAACTTTTCTTATATCTGGAGCAAAGTTCAAAAGTCAACAGGATCTATTCAGACACTATAAACCGAAGTTTTGTCTTCAGTCCTGTATTCTCCCCATTTTCCTTTTATCTCCTCCATTATTGATTTTATCTGATCAACGTCGAGGGTTGTTAGAAGCTTTAGTCTTGTCTCTTTAAAATGGGGCAATCCTTTGAAATAATTTGAGAGATGGCGGCGCATTTCAAATATTGCCCTTGCACCTTCTTTGTAAGAAAGGGATTTTTCAAGATGGAACAATGCTAAATCCACCTTCTCGTTCACTGTTGGTTCAGGAAGGATCTCTCCTGTATCGAGGTAATGCCTTATATCACTGAATATCCATGGTCGCCCTACGGTAGGCCTTCCAACCATAATCCCATCAACTCCATACCTGTCAAACATTTCCTTTGCCTTTACAGGCCCGTCAATATCCCCGTTACCAATGACAGGTATTTTCATTCTGGGATTATTCTTGACCGCACCAATCAATGTCCAGTCAGCTGATCCTTTGTAAAGCTGCGCTCTTGTCCTGCCATGAATCGTAATTGCCTTAATACCTGTATCCTGCAGCCTTTCTGCAATTTCCACTATATTTTTACTATCATCATCCCAGCCAAGCCGTGTCTTAACTGTAACTGGCAGCTTTACTGCCCTGACTATCTCCGAAGTCATTTCCAACATAAGCGGAATATTCTTCAGCATACCTGCTCCAGCACCCCTGTTGGCGATCTTTTTAACAGGACACCCGAAATTTATATCAATAAGTTCCGGTTTCGCTTCTTCTGCAATATGGGCAGCCTCAACCATTGCGTCAATAAGATGGCCGTAAAGCTGTATTCCAATTGGCCTTTCAAAATCGTAAATATCAAGCTTTTTAACGCTTTTTGCCCCGTCTCTAATCAGGCCGTCTGATGAAATGAATTCGGTGTACATAAAATCTGCACCGTACTTCTTGCAAACCATTCTGAATGAAGGATCAGTAATATCTTCCATCGGGGCAAGGAAAAGCGGATAATCCCTGAGGCTTATTTCTCCAATCTTCATCCTGGTTCTTTTCTTATTTTGATTATTAACTTTGCTGCAAAAGTAATAAAATGGATGTTAAAGCTAAATGGTATAAGCTTGATGACCAGAAACCAATAGTTCAGCTTATTACTTCATTTGTATTTATAGTTGTATTCGGGACAGTCATATACTACCTGTTTGCGTTTGCAGGATCGTTTCTGTTTGGTACCACAGTTTCTGAAATAATTGGGGTAAACGAAATTAAGATCGATGAAACTCATGAAGGAATTTTAAAATATAACCAGTTTGCCCAGGAGATCGCAATGTTTGTCATTCCCGGACTCATACTTGCAACCATATTTAAGAAAGGAAATGAATCGTACTTAAAAATCAATTCCTTTCCGGAAACCAATTTAATTATTCTGGTTGTTCTGCTTGCCCTGGCAATGATACCAGTGTCACTGTATACCGGAATTCTGAATTCAAAGATGGTATTTCCGGAGAGACTGGCGTGGGCTGAAGAATGGATAAGATCAAAAGAAGATACAGCCTCAAGTCTGACGTCGTTGTTTATACAGTCATCAGGCCGGTGGGAGCTTTTGTTGAATATTATCATTATGGCGCTTCTTCCATCCCTGGCGGAGGAAATTATATTCAGAGGAGTCCTTCAGAGAATCTTCTGCGGATTATTCAGATCTTTTCATGTGGGGATTTGGGTCACTGCTGTTATTTTCAGTGCAATTCATCTTCAGTTCTATGGTTTCATTCCAAGATTGATCCTGGGGTTGTGTTTTGGATATCTCTTTTACTGGAGTGGAAATTTATGGCTACCGGTGACAGCACATTTTATCAATAATCTTGTTCCGGTATTGATGGCATATACGTTAGGATGGGATCAGCTGAATGAAAAAACAAGTGAGATCTCTGGTGTCAGGTTAGCTGTGCCACTTGCCTCACTGTTTATTTGTTTTATAATCTTATATCACTTCAGGAGTGAGTTCAATAAAAAGATATCTATAAATCGTGAAAGTGCCCCTTGGGAGAAAAAGAAAAAGTCCATTTAATTCACTTATATTCAATAATATACCAAGTAATATAGCCCCCCATTTGGGGGGTTGGGGGGTAAATAAAGGTTAATATCATGATTCCAATATTTCTTCCGACAGGATTTTTTCTTCTGACTTATTTTTGATCCTTTCACCTTTCCTCAGGAAGTACACCAATCCATATTTTTCACATTCTGTTCTTTTTTCCTCTTCATTGAGGCCCAGGAAATGTTCCTCAATCTCATTCCAGAGCAAAAGCAAAATTTCATCTGCTTCTTTTCGAAGAGATATATTATCCTTTGCAAACTCGCCTGTCTTTTTATCAAGAGTCTGACTTTGATATAGTGCTTCAAGGTATTTCTCAAACCGAACTTTAACCACAGCAATGGTTGGATTGGAAACAGGATTACCACCTTTTCTTATCCTGAACTCCTCTCCCTCGATTATCCTTTTCCCCCAGCTGATCAGTTCGTTCTGGGTATTGATAAATGGGACCGATGTTTCATTAATTTCCATTCCATAGAAAGCTCTCGTTTCAGCAGGCAGATCTCCCCGGAATATTGCCATATTCATTACCCTCATAAAATGGGTGAGATAGATCCTTGCTCTTCTTTCAGCTTCAAAGAGATGCTGGCTTTTTGAATTTTTATTTTTGACCGATTGTTTTTTAAGATTTATTCCGTTCTCAAACTGAGGAAGGATCCTTTGCAGTCTGATAAGCGTTTTTGAAGAATAGGCTAGTTTCTGCGGGGGAAGCTCAGTTCCCATATATAAGGCAGTTTTCATTGCCCTTAATCTTGCAGCATCAGTGTTGGGAAGTCGACGGTAAGGCATAAATCAGATGTTAACAAAATGTTGATAACTCTCTGCGAATATATCAATATTTTGTTAATAACCAAGGATATTCGCTGATTTTTAAAAAATTTCCCTCTCCCACAGGATCAAGCTTCCTGGAACCACGATTATATTCTTGCCATTGCAAGGAACGAAACATTAAGAGTAATTGTTAATATCACTTGGCATTCTTCAGTTTTTTTAATTCCTGTTTGTAAACCTTTTTTGCAAGGCTCTGAATGGTTTCGCCGGAACCAAGTTTATTCATTGAATCCCTAATTGGTGCATATTTATCGTGAAGCGGGCAGGGATTATTTGCATCGCAATTTTTAAGTCCGAATCCGCACCCTGAAAAAGATCGGTCCCCTTCTGTAGCCTGAATGAGGGTAATAAGAGGAAGATCAGGTTTATCGCCATCAAAGTAAAACCCACCTCCTTTTCCTTTTATTGATGCAAGGAACCCCTGTCTTACCAGTCGTTGAAGTATCTTTGCCGTATAAAAAGGAGGTGCGTCAATTTCCCGTGCAATTTCCGCCGTACCTGGCCGGCGGTTTTTTATATTCTGTAACTGTATATAAACCAGCCCTCTGAGTGTGTATTCGGTCTCTTTGTTAAACATTTTGGCGAAGATATTAATTTGAAGTCAGGCAAATATAATAATTAATTTCATAAACACTAAAGGATCTTTTTGTCTTTTATTAAAAATATTTTACCTTTGTACCATAATAGACAAAGTGAAAACTGAAAGTACTAATAAAATATAAAATAAAATAAAGATGAAAACAGCAACACAGAACTTAGAGGATGATCATGTATATATCCTCAAACTGACAGATGTAATGGAACAGATCGCCAGGATAAAAGAACCCAGGGCTGATCATATCAGTGAAATAGTTGATATTGTGAGGAATTTTGCAGATGGAATGCACCATGCAAAGGAGGAGAATATTCTTTTTCCAAAAATGGCTGAAAAGGGATTCTCTCCAGACCAGGGACCCGTTGCAGTCATGCTTCACGAACACGTTGATGGCAGAAATTTCATAAGGGCCGTTTCTGATTCCCTGCAGCTATATATAAATGGTGACACATCAGTTTTACCCGAGATCAGTCAGAACATTCTGGGTTATGTATTCCTACTGAGGAATCATATAGGGAAAGAAAATAATATCCTTTTCAAAATGGCTGATAAGGTGCTTTCTGGTTCTGAACAGGAAAAACTCCTAAATGATTTTGATAATGCTGTAAAGAAATATTCTTCGGGCAAAACACCAGCTGATTACATCGGTCAGATTGGGGTTCTTGCCTCATTTTATAAAGTTTAATAAACATTTAAAATGAAACCTAAAACCTGCAAATTATGAATACAAAAAAACTCTGGATTGGCTTTATTGCCGTTATGGTGATTTCATTTGCCGTATTACTTTATTACGGCACTGAAATTTACCGAAAAGCACCTCCGGTACCTGAAAAGGTGGTAACTACTGATGGTAAATTACTGTTTACGGGACAGAATATTAAAGATGGACAAAATGTCTGGCAATCCCTTGGGGGTCAGGAAATAGGCACCGTATGGGGACACGGAGCATATCAGGCGCCTGACTGGAGTGCAGACTGGCTGCATAAAGAAGCATTATTCATGCTTGATAAGATTGCAAATAAGAATTTTAACTCTCCATATAACGAACTAACTGATGAACAGAAAGCTTCGGCCCAGGTTACTCTTCAGAAAGAACTGAGGAAAAATACTTATGATGAAAACACAAAGACTCTGACAGTATCTGAATTCAGGGCTGAAGCAATCCAGGCAAACAGCAAATTCTATGGAGGATTATTCACAAATGATCCTTCACTGGTTAAACTTAGAGATGCATATGGGATCCCGGAAAATGCAATTAAGGACAATCAGAGAGTACCTCTTCTTAACGCATTCTTCTTCTGGGTCTCATGGTCATGTGTAACCGAACGTCCGGGACAGGATATCACATATACAAATAACTGGCCTGCAGATGAACTTGTTGGAAACAAGCCTTCAGGTTCTCTCATTTTATGGACAGGATTTAGTGTAATAGTTTTGATTGCAGGAATAGGACTGATGGTATGGTTTTATGCGAAGAGGAGAGGGGAGCCATCAGACACCATTCCTGCTTCTTTTTCATTGAAAAGTGATATTCAGACTCCGTCACAGAAAGCTACCCTGAAATATTTCTGGATCGTTACAGCTCTCTTGCTTGTACAGGTCCTCATGGGAATTATTACTGCTCATTATAGTGTTGAAGGTCAAGCATTCTATGGATTACCTCTTTCACAGCTACTTCCATATTCTGTTTCAAGAACATGGCATGTACAGATTGCAATATTCTGGATAGCAACATCATGGCTTGCAACGGGATTATATTATTCCCCTGCTGTCTCAGGAGTTGAACCAAAATATCAGCGACTTGGCGTAAATGTCTTGTTCGGCGCATTACTTGTAATTGTAATTGGTTCACTGGCAGGTCAATGGATGGGAATAATGCAGAAGCTGGGTCTGATAAGTAACTTCTGGTTTGGTCACCAGGGATATGAATATACCGACCTTGGCAGGTTCTGGCAGATATTCCTCTTTGCAGGTTTATTTATCTGGCTTTTCCTCATGGGTCGCGCAATCTGGCCAGCAATAAAGGAAAAATCTGAAAGCAGGAACCTTCTGATCTTATTCCTCATCTCATCTATCGCAATAGCCTCCTTTTACGGAGCAGGTCTGATGTGGGGAAGACAGACAAACCTGGCTGTTGCAGAATACTGGAGATGGTGGGTGGTTCACCTTTGGGTGGAAGGATTTTTCGAAGTATTTGCAGCAGTAGTCGTTGCATTTCTTTTCGTAAGACTTCAGATCCTGAAAGCGGCTTCAGCAACTACCGCTGTTCTGTTCTCAACTATTGTTTTTCTGTGCGGTGGTATTCTGGGTACATTCCATCACCTATACTTTACCGGAACTCCTACTGCAGTAATGGCTCTTGGCGCTACATTCAGTGCTCTTGAAGTTGTTCCCCTGGTCCTCATGGGATTCGAAGCATATGATAATCTGAAACTGAGCAGGAACCCGGGCTGGATTCAGGCATATAAATGGCCTATTTATAGTTTTATTGCCGTTGCATTCTGGAACCTCGTTGGTGCAGGTATTTTCGGATTCCTCATCAACCCTCCAATCGCTCTGTATTATATGCAGGGTTTAAATACAACTGCGGTGCATGGTCACACGGCTCTTTTCGGAGTTTATGGAATGTTGGGTATCGGTCTTATGCTTTTTGTGCTGAGAGACATGGACCGGGTGGTTGTCTGGAAAGAAAAATGGATAAAGTTTGCATTCTGGAGCATTAATATCGGGCTGGCAGCAATGGTGTTAATAAGTGTACTCCCAATTGGTCTCGCACAGACTGTTGCCAGTGTAAAACACGGGTTATGGTACGCCCGTTCTGCTGATTTTCTTCAGCTGCCTGCAATTGTAACATTAAAGTGGTTAAGAATGATCGGTGATACAATACTTGCTGCCGGGACTCTGGCACTTGCCTGGTTTATCTTTGGCCTGAAGACTGGATGGAGTATAGATAAGAAATAGGATAGATAAAGAAGAGACCTTAAGCGGCGTAAAATATCGTGTATTAAACATACATAATGTAAAAAGTCCCCCTTTAGGGGATTTAGGGGGCAATATAAAGAGGCTGGACTCACATTTGAGACAGCCTCTTTTATTCTAAATTGATTCCTGATTTGGAACATACTTCACTCTATGCTAACTTAGACCTTTTAAGTAGAAACCAAAAATCTGAATTATGTTCAAAAGTGAAGTATATTCAACAAGAAGGGAAAAACTCCACGGACTTGTAAAATCAGGGATAGGGCTATTCCTCGGAAACAACGACTCTGCAATGAATTATACTGCAAATCCTTATCACTTCAGGCAGGACAGCGATTTTCTCTATTTTTTCGGCCTTGATCTTCAGGGTCTGGCAGGGGTTATGGATTTTGACTCAGGGGAGGACATGATATTTGGAAATGATGTCGATATGGATGATATCATCTGGATGGGTCCCCAGCCTACTGTAAATGAGCTTGCAATTAAATGCGGTATCACAAAAACTGCTGTAACGTCAAAGCTTGAAGAGGTAATTAAGGAAGCCCTGTCAAAGGGAAGGAAGATCCATTTCTTGCCTCCATACAGGGGGGAAAATAAAATGACCCTTGGTTCACTCCTTAAAGAGAATCCATGTAAGATGAAAACCATGGCCTCAGTTGAACTGATAAAGGCTGTAGTATCAATCAGATCAATAAAGGAACATATTGAGATTGAGGAAATTGAATTGGCAGTCGCTGTTGCATATGATATGCATGTCACAGCAATGAAGATGTGCAAGCCCGGGATGAAGGAACAGGAGATATTTGGAATTATTGAGGGAATTGCCTACGAAAAAGGTGCAGGACCTTCATTCCCAATAATCCTCAGCATTAACGGTCAGACTTTGCATAATCATTCGCATGGTAATATACTGAGGGAAGGCAGAATGATGGTTACTGATGCCGGTGCAGAATCAAACGAACACTACGCGTCTGATATAACCAGGACTACACCTGTAGGTGGCAGATTCACAGAACGTCAGGAGGAGATATATGAGATTGTCCTCAAAGCAAATACAGAAGCAATAAGAGCCGCAAAACCGGGCATGTCAAACAGGGATCTTCATTTCATGGCATGCAAAATTATTGCATCGGGAATGAAAGAACTGGGATTGATGAAAGGTGATACTGATGAAGCAGTTTCGGCTGGAGCTCATGCACTTTTTATGCCTCATGGACTGGGACATATGCTTGGTCTTGATGTCCACGATATGGAAGGCCTTGGAGAAAATTTTGTTGGCTATAACGAGGAGGTGATCCGCAGTACTCA
>JAHEYW010000010.1 GCA_023251395.1 Bacteroidales bacterium | reverse complement strand
GAGGAAAGATAAAAGGGAAAAGGCAGAGAAAGAAGCAAAAGCGCTTCTGCCGGCAAGACCAAAAGAGATCTCCGCCGGATCTGGTATGATGAGAGCGATGCGACTCAGTCCTGATAACAACTACCTCACCTGGTCTAATATGCAGCGTGGTGAAGAGAAATCCACAATAGTTCCGTCGTATGTCACCGAATCTGGATTTACAGAGGATATAAGGTCGAGAAGCAAGGTCGGATACAGCTCCACTGCCTCCTCAGGGTTTTCCATATATGATATTAAAAGGGATACAGTGTACCAGGTTAAATTAGATGACATACCCGGACTTACCGATGTTCCTGCATATGTCTCAGATTACCCTGCAAAGAAACCTGTTGTTACAAGGAGACCTGAAAGGCCTGCTAAGAGAAGTGTCAGGGTGAGTGACCTGATCTGGTCGGATGACGGATCGGTTGCAGCTGTGGATATTTACTCAAACGACAATAAGGACCGTTGGCTGATGCAGCTTGATATTAAAACCGGTGGACTTAAACTACTTGACAGACAGCATGATGAAGCATGGATTGGCGGTCCTGGCGTGGAATACCGCGGATCGGTTGGCTGGCTCGATGACAATAAAACGCTTTTCTTCCAGTCTGAAGAGTCAGGCTATTCACATCTTTATACGATCGATGCAACAACCGGTACTAAAAAAGCCTGGACATCAGGTAAGTATGAGGTGTCAGGACTCTCTCTTTCAAACGACAAAAAGTGGTGGTATTTTATTTCAAATGAAGTTGATCCCGGCATCAATGAACTATACAAGCTTTCAGTAAAGGACGGTACCAGGACAAGACTTACCCAGTTTGAAGGTGGTGTGGAAGCTGAACTGTCTCCCGACGAAAAATACTTTGCACTGCTGGTCTCAAAGTCCAATTCCCCATGGGAGCTTTATATAATGGAGAATAAGGAAAAAGCTGTTCCTGTAAAGATAACTGAATCGGCAACAAGCGAGTTTAAGTCATACAACTGGCGTGTTCCTGAATTTATAAAGATCACCGCCACAGATGGGGCACAGGTTCCTGCCAGGCTTTATAAACCTGCTAACCCATCGAAGAACGGCCCCGCTGTGATCTTTGTCCATGGGGCTGGATACCTGCAAAATGCACACAGATGGTGGAGCAGCTATTACCATGAATATATGTTCAATAATTTCCTTGTGGATAATGGTTATACAGTTCTTGATATTGATTACAGGGGAAGTGCCGGTTATGGTCGCGACTGGCGTACAGCAATTTACAGGTACATGGGAGGAAAAGATCTTGATGATCAGGTTGACGGTGCAAAATACCTTGTTGATAAATACCAGGTCGATCCGGGTAAGATCGGCCTTTATGGTGGTTCATATGGCGGATTTATTACCCTGATGGCGATGTTTACCAAACCCGGTGTCTTTGCAGCTGGTGCAGGACTACGGTCTGTCACTGACTGGGCACATTATAACCATGGTTATACTTCTGAGATATTAAACACACCGGTTGCAGACAGCCTGGCTTATGTGAAGAGCTCACCGATATATTATGCAGAAGGTCTGAGAGGTGCGTTACTTATGTGTCACGGGATGATTGATGATAATGTTCATTTTCAGGATATTGTTAGGCTTACCCAGAGGCTTATTGAGCTTGGGAAGGATAACTGGGAGCTTGCAGTATACCCGCTTGAAAGTCATGGATTCGTCGAAGCCTCAAGCTGGACGGATGAGTATAAGAGGATATTTAAACTGTTTGAGAAGAATCTGAAGAAATGATAGCGGCATGCGGCATGCGGTGCGGGGTGCGACAGTTCAAGGTTTAAGGTTCAAGGAAGTACATTAATCATTGAACTTTGAACATTGAACATTGAACCTATCGCTCCGCGATTCTCTTCGCCACCTTCTGTGCGGTGAGTGCCAGTTCTGTTGCCAGGAAGCAATGATCCTGTGTCATTGCTGTTTCGGTACGGTTTACGACATCGCTCACAAGCTGTTCTCCATAAGGTTTATGAACATCTGTACAGTTGTAATACTTCATCTCTTTCTGGTTCACAAGGAACAGGTGGTTTGCTCCCTCCCTGCCTGTAATATCGATGTACTTACGTAATTCAATATAACCCTCGGTTCCCAGGATGAACATTCTTCCATCACCCCATGTGGACAGTCCGTCGGGCGTGAACCAGTCTATTCTGATATAGCCTGTTGCATGAGGACTGCGGACACTCATATCCCCAAAATCCTGAAATTTTGGATACTGCGGGTTATTGAAATTGGCAATCTGAGCAAAATTAACCTCAGCCTGCTTTGATCCGGTGTAGAAGAGAAACTGGTCGCACTGATGAGAGCCGATATCGCATAATACTCCCCCTGCCCTGTCAGGGTCAAAGAACCAGTCAGGTCTTATTCTTGTCTGCATTTTATGAGGGCCTATACCCAGTGTCTGAACAACTTTTCCGATAGCACCTGCCTGTACCAGTTCGCCGGCTTTTACAGCAGCAGGTACATCCAGCCTTTCGCTGAACAGGATTGAATAGATACGTTTTGTCTCTTTCTGCACTTTCTTAACCTGCTCAAACTGTTCGAATGTTACTATACCTGGCTTATCAGCCATAAAATCCTTACCGGCTTTCATTACCCTGATACCAAGTGGTGCTCTTTCAACCGGAATTGCAGATGTTGCGACAAGCTGGATAGATTTATCCTCAAGTATCTCTTCCTCGCTTTTTGCGACCTTCACATTCGGATAAGTCCTGGTGAAGCCTCTCAGAAGATCAGCCTCTCTGGCAAAGACCGAAACAAGCTCTCCTCCACCCCCAACAAGTGCATTTACCATTCCGTTGATATGGTTGTGGTTGATGCCAATAACCGAGAATTTTATTGACTCTTTTGGTTTGGGACGAATCCCTGGTTTTAATATTATTTCTTCGGGATGAGAGGTATGATGTAATCCTTTTTCAAACATATCATCAGGAAGCATGCCAGCTGCAAATAGTCCGGCTGCTGAAGCAAGAGATTGCTGAAGGAATTTACGTCTTTTTACTTGCATGATCTTTGTTTTTGATTTGGTGTTCCTGGTAAAGGGTAAAGAATACGTTCCGGAGTGAAAAGCCTCCTTTCACAAATTTATGATATTCCTGTTGATTCCGGAATCATTGTCCACAAAACAGTTTTAACAATAAAGAGAGGAAGGTGTCTCATAATCCCTCCTTGGGGGTTTGGGGGTAATGTTTATTGTAAATCTTCTCCGTGGGCTTCTGGCTGAAAAATGATCTCATCAATTATGACCCTTTGCCGTCCTTCTGAAGTATTAAATGATACCGTATGTCCTTTGCTGTAACCAAGCAATGCACAACCCAGTGGAGACAAAACTGATATGGTCTTCTCTGTAAAACCCGACTCGTTTGGATAAACAAGTCTGATGGTTTCTGAAGCTCCGGTTCCCAGGTGTGTCAGCTTTACAATAGAATTCATTGTAACACACTGGGGATGGATCTTCCATGGGTCAACCAGAGTGGCTCTTTTTATCTCGATATTCAGCCTGTTCAGTTCAAGCATGTTTGAATCGCTTGATTCAAGTAAGTTCAGAATCATCGAATTAAGTTTCGAATAATCAACTTTCGAAACCAGGATCTCATCTTCCATCTTCATAAGGATACAAGTTTTTAAATTCTGTTTTTTACCTGCCAGATCTTTGAACGGTTATAAAAATATCTTATTGCTTAAAATCCTGGATTTGTAATAATGATTTAAGCCATAACAAAGCAAATATGACTCCGGTTGCGATAAGGAAGAATGATAAATATCCCCAGGCTGTTTCCCATTGATTGCAATTAATTAATCGCGAAGCCCAAATTACACCTGGTTATTTCACAGGATGGGAGCTTTTCCTCAGAGTGATCACAATCACTCCGTTTGATCCGCTTGACCCATACATTGTTGTTGCAGTACCCTTCAGCAATGTAATTGATTGAACAGTATTTGGCATAATACTTTCGATTGAATTAACAGGCACGCCATCCACAACAAATATCGGGTCGTTACCTGAAAAAAATGAATTCTGTCCACGGATGCGGATCTTTGTACCAGAAACATCCACGCCAGATACCTTGCCCTGTATCATTTGATAAATATTTTGATACATGTTGTTATCAGTTTTGGAAACATCTATAACATCCGATTTAGTTACTGATAAAGCACCTCTTTTGGAATCCACAGAACGAAGGCCAACATCAATAGATTCAGAAGGTTTCCCTTCAAGTTGTCTGGACTGACTTGAGAGATCAATACCTTCAAGCTTGAAATTGATCACATCCTGGTTTCCGATGGAATCAGATTTAACCTCAAGACTATGCGGTACAACCGAAAGCACTTTTGCACCCGGTTTCACCCTGATCTTATAAAACCCGTTCTCATCGGTGACAACCTGGGTTTTCTTTAAGTCAACCAGGATTATTGCACCAGCCACAGGATGTTGGACAGCATCAACAACAACGCCCGAGATTAATTTCCTGCCTTTCTGCTGTGCCATTGAAATATTGGCAGATACAGAGATTAACAATAATATGGATATCAGTAATTTTGCTTTCATCTGGTTTAAATAATAGAGTCAATAATGACAGTTCCCGGCAATGTTGCCAAAATAAATTAAGTCACGTTAAAATTACCCAATTTCCCGGAAATGGAGGGTATAATCAATTAAATGTTTTTGGGAACTCATCCCCTCTCCGGGTTGCCAGCCTCCTTTGATTTCGGATTTCGGACTTCCGTCTTCGCTTACCCCGCACCCAGCAACCAGCAACCAGCCAGGCAGGTCCGGACGCTAAATCACAGTTAATATCTCCCTGTTACACATCCCAAATTATAAATAGTGTTTTTCTGTGGATTTTATAGTACCTTTGCGCCACGTTCAGCTTTCTGATTGGGCTTTCTTTTAAATGTTCACAGGTAAGTACCTTATAGCACATCATCAGATAATTAAGCTGCACGAAGGAAAATAGAATAAATAGACAAATACAAAAAAATGGGCAGATCGCAAGAAACATTTGGTAAGAAAGAAGTAAAAAAGAGACAAGAGCAGAAGAGGAAAGTTAAAGAACAGAAACGGTCAAAGAAAAAAACCGAAGGGAAGAGAACTAATTTTGATGATATGATCGCCTATGTGGATGAGTTTGGGATGATAACCTCAACTCCTCCTGATCCCGATAAGAAAACTGTCGTAATTGCAGAAAATATTGAGCTGAAGATAACAAAGAACAAGCCGGATTCTGTTCCGGACTATGTACGAAAGGGCGTTGTATTATACTTCGACGAATCAAAAGGCTACGGATTTATCCGGGATATGGAATCCAATGTGAAGGTATTTGTACATGCCAATAACCTTCTTGAGCCTATCAAGGAAAATAATATTGTTGTATTTGAATCTTCGAAAGGACCTAAAGGAATCTCAGCGTCGAAGGTAAAGCTCTATAAAGAGAATAAGCAGGAAGGCTGATTGAGTTACTTCAATCTTTTTGCACTGATCTTGGCCAGGTAACGACTCCTTGCCTCCTCAACATCTGCACCCAGGGCTATGTATATTTTTGTTCTGTGATCAATGATCACTTCCTTGAGTTTTGACAGGTCGGGTGACTTTAATATAACTTGTTTCTTTTCAAACATAATAAACTGAATTTTAGAAAAAAGTCCCGCTTTTGGCGGGACCAAAAAATCTTAATGTTATTAATAGTTAACTACGCGAGTTTAACATTTACTGCATTTAATCCTTTTTTACCCATTTCCAGATCGAAAGTAACTACATCATTCTCCTTAATGGTATCATGTAATCCTGAAGAATGTACGAAATACTCTTTTTCTGAATTTTCATCTTTAATAAATCCAAATCCTTTGGATTCATTGAAGAATTTTACTGTTCCTTTACTCATAATGTGATTTTATTAATTTGGCGCAATTTACGCTTATTTATCGGAATAATACATTTATTTTCAATAAATTAATTATTATTACCTATTATTGTGAGAATAAATCACCGCAATTTCATCCTGATGAGCAGACTCATTGCCAGCCTGGATCAGTTTCTGTCTTAAAATCTGCATACCTTAAATAATGTTAAAGAGTTTATTCGTAATGTATTGATCCTGTGAATTATCTAACACTGGATTGACTATAAGGATTTTATTATCATGATAATTTGATTATCTTTGGCGCCTTATTAACAAGGTGATTTCCACGTAGCGTTGTTACGCATTTAACCCAGTCTGCATTTGAGTTCATTTCAGCCGGGATAATAAATCCATCGCTCCCGGAGCCACATTATAAAACATTTTAATGATAAAATTCGAAGAAATGGGGTTCACCCCAGGGATCCTGAAAGCTATTCAGGAACTTGGTTTTGAACAGCCAATGCCAGTACAGGATAAAGTAATACCACTGATGCTGGGAGATGAAAGGGATATTATTGCTCTTGCACAGACCGGTACAGGTAAAACAGCCGCATTCGGCCTACCACTCGTACAGGCAACCGATACCGACACAAATGTTACCCAGGCGCTTATTCTCTGCCCTACCCGTGAATTGTGTATACAGATAACAGGTGATCTTACCGATTATGCAAAATATACTGGAAACCTGAGGATACTTTCCGTTTATGGCGGTGCAAGTATTGATACCCAGATAAGAGGATTAAAAAGAGGTGTTCATATCATCGTAGCCACTCCCGGAAGACTTATTGACCTTATCGGAAGAGGCGTTGTGAAACTTGCAAATGTAAATACCGTTATCCTCGATGAGGCCGACGAGATGCTCAATATGGGTTTTCTTGACAGTATCAATGAAATTCTTGAAGAGGTACCTGAAAGCAGAAGGACTCTCCTTTTTTCCGCAACAATGTCATCCGACATTGCATCGATTGCGAAGAAGTATATGAATGATCCGGTTGAAATTACTATCGGAACAAAAAATGCCTCCGCAGAGAATATAAGCCATGCCTATTATATAGTACATGCAAAGGATAAATATAAAGTTCTTAAGAGGATCGCCGATTCTGAACCCGATATCTATGCAATTATTTTCTGCCGTACCCGTAAGGATACCCAGGAGGTGGCATCAAAGCTGATCAATGATGGCTATAATGCTGACGCTCTGCACGGTGACCTTTCACAGGGCCAGCGCGACACTGTGATGCAGAAGTTCAGATCAAGGAGTATCAGCCTGCTTGTAGCAACTGATGTTGCAGCACGCGGATTGGATGTTGATGATCTTACCCATGTTATTAATTACAGCCTTCCCGACGATTCTGAAGTATATACACACAGATGCGGAAGAACAGGAAGAGCAGGTAAGAAAGGCATATCAATATCACTCGTACACCTGAAAGAGAAGAGCAATCTTCACCAGATAGAAAGACTTCTTAAGAGGACTTTCAAAGCTATTCCTATTCCAACAGGAAGTGAGATCTGCGGGAAACAGCTGTTCAACTGGGTTAATAAGCTTGAGGCAGTTTCAACAGACCACCAGGAAATTGAGAAATTCTTACCTGAGATTATGGCAAAGCTCGAAAGTCTTGACAAGGATGAGCTTATCAAAAGGGTTGTTGCCCTTGAATTCGACAGATTCCTTGATGATTACAGGCACGGTGAAGATCTGATAGACCCGGTACCTGAGAAGGAATTTGGCTCACGCAAAGGTGGTAAGAGAGATTCATTCAGGGAACCAAACAGTAAATATACAAGGCTGTTCATCAATCTCGGAAAAATGGACGGGTTCTTCCCCGAACAGCTTATCGAGCTTGTAAACACCAATACAAGAGGTAAAAAAGTTCCGATCGGAAAAATAGACCTGCTGAAAGGCTTCTCATTTTTTGAAGTTGAAGAGAGCTATGCAGATGATCTTATAAAAGTATTGAATAAGGCAACATTCCTGAATAAGAGTGTTGCAGTAGAAATTGCCAAGGAAAAGACCGATGGTCCTGGAAGGGGAGATTTTCCAAGAAGGGGTGATAGTAACCGAAGAGGTGATAGTCCCCGGAGAGGAGAATACCCGGGTAAGAAGTCAGGTAAATGGGGCGACAGAAAGAATGGGCGCCGCGACCAGAAATCAGGCAGAAGAAAAATGTACACTAACTGAACCGTTGGCTTCATCCAGCGGATTAGGACAGTAACAGAACCGTCCCGTCGAAGCGGGACGGATTGATTAAGGACATATAAGGGGACACTAATAATACTAAAATGAAGGCATTAAAGATTGGGGATCTTTCAATTGCCGTTCCTGTCATACAGGGGGGAATGGGAGTTGGTATCTCACTTTCGGGACTGGCTGCAGCTGTAGCCAATGAAGGGGGTGTCGGAGTGATATCAAGTGCAGGCCTTGGTCTGCTCTACAAGGATTTTTCGGCAAACTATCTTGAGGCCAGCATTCACGGCCTGAAGGAAGAGATCAGGAAAGCCAGGGAGTTAACACTTGGTGTGATAGGTGTCAATATAATGGTCGCCATGACAAATTTCGTCGACATGGTCAAGACCTCTATCGCCGAGAAGGCAGATATAATTATTGCAGGTGCGGGATTACCTCTCGACCTGCCTTCCTTCTTAAAGAAAGACAGTATTACAAGGCTGGTACCTATTGTTTCTTCAGCCAGGGCAGCGAGGATAATATGCGAAAAATGGAAAACTAATTACGATTACCTGCCCGATGCAGTAATAGTCGAAGGACCAAAAGCCGGAGGACATCTCGGATTCAAGGCGGAGCAGATCGAGGGTGTTGATTATTCACTCGAAAAGCTTGTACCCGAGATAGTTAGCGAGCTAAAGGTCTTTGAAGATAAGTACAATACAACGATCCCTCTGATTGCGGCAGGCGGCATCTATACCGGTGCAGATATCAATGAGATCATGAAGCTTGGAGCATCTGGAGTGCAGATGGCAACAAGATTTGTTACAACACATGAATGTGATGCCTCACCGGCTTTCAAACAGGCATATATTGATGCAGAGGAGAAAGAGATCGAGATAATAAAGAGTCCGGTCGGAATGCCGGGAAGGGCTATCTTTTCAAATTTCATCCAGAAAGTAAGGGACGGCCAGAAGCAGCCAAAGAAATGTCCTTTCAAATGTATCAAGACGTGTGATATTGATAAAAGTCCCTATTGTATAATTATTGCGCTTGCCAATGCCCTCAAGGGTAATTTTGAAAATGGCTTTGCATTTGCCGGGACGAATGCCTTCCGGGCAACGAAGATATCCTCTGTTAAAGAGATCTTTCAGTCATTGATTAAAGAATACAAGGAGAGCAGGTAAGAATCCGGGGGAATTAAATGTCGGTAAAGAATCTTTTCGCAAAATTAACAAATATCAGGGAATAATAATTCCGGTGCGTGGCTTGCGGCCTGCGGCGTGCGGCAGGAGATTCAAGGTTTAAGGTTCAAGGAGTTCCACTGAACATTGAATTCTTGTTCCTGTCGCACATCGCCAGTCGCCTTTAGTTCCACACAGAAAACCCACCCCTAAACCCCCGACGCTTCTGTCGGGGCAGGCTCTCCCAGGAGGGGATATTTGTCCAGCAACTCTTCTTCCATTTTCAACCTTAAGCCCTGAGCCCTTCGCCCTGAGCCTAATATCACTTCTTCAGCATCTTAAACGCATGCCCCCACTTATTCTCCCTCAGTCCCGGTATACACCAGAGCATGCATAGTGGCTCGATAGCCCGTGCTGCTTCGGAGGATCCCATATCCTCAGCTTCCCATCCCACTTTCTCGAGGAGAGCTGCCACATTCTTTTTTGCTGAGGCGTCGTTGCCGCAGATGAACATTGAAGGTTTCTGTCCGAAGTCGGGGTCGATCATAAATGCATTTCCCACGCAGCTGAATGCTTTAACCAGACGGGCATCCGGGACGAGTCTCTGGAGGCGTTCCATAAGAGATTCATCGAGAGATGTAAAGAACTGAATAACACCGTTGACAGGAGGTTTCTCGGCGATGGGATTGGATGTATCGATAACAATCTTGCCGGCGATCTTACCAGCTATTGATGTGAGTACAGACTCAGCGGCGGAGCCTTTTACTGCAAGGATCACGATATCACCGAAGATTGCAGCCTCGGCGAATTTGCCTGTCATGATGCCTGTCTCCCGCTTGAATTCATCTCTTTTTGCTGCATTTTGTGAACCCAGCATTACCAGGTAACCATGTTTACTAAAGCCTTTGGCCAGGGCTTTTCCTACATCACCCGAGCCAATAATTCCAATGCTTTCCATATCTTTTTATTGTATAACAAAGCAGGAAATAAAAGGTTCTCGAAGCAATCTTTCATGTAACGAAGGATTATTATCGGGCTGCATTGATCCATGCTTATAATGAATGATATTATGAGCCTGGTAAATGATGGATTTCTTATAATTATCTGAATATTAAGAACAAATTGATAAACTCTTTGTTTGTATCCTAAGGTCATTTCTGAAGGAGTATCATTCCATCCCAAAATAACTTCTACTCCCGGACCGAAATAAGTCATAATAAACTGTAGGCCAGAAAACAGTATAAAACGGGGCGATACCGAAAAGCCTTATGAGTAGGAAATAACAATCAAAAAAATGGTAACGGTAATTATTTCTCATGAATGTAAAAACTATTCGGATTGGAGAAAAGTTTTTGATGCTGATGAAGGAAACCGGGTAAAAGCTGGTTTCAAAAGTACGGGCGTTTATCACTCAGTTGATAATGCAAACAAAATAACAATTATTGGAGAGGCTCCCAGTCTGGAAGCAATAAATGGCTTTATGTCTGACCCTCAGTTAAAATTAACAATGGAAAAAGGGGGAGTAATGGGGATGCCAGAAGTCAGAATCTTAAGCAAAGCCTGAAACAGGCTGGATTGCATTTCAGGAGCCTTAATAAATCAGTAAGGATATAATTAAGGACAGTCTAAAAGAGAACACCTTAATTTGAAATAAGAATCCCGCTGGTCATCGATCATGCGGGATTTTATTGTTTACTGCGGCAGTAATATGCAATAATATATATAATCGATTAGCCCCCCCTGTCTGCCGACAGGCAGGCATTTGGGGGATTTTGGGGTAAGAAAAAAGGAGACACAGGTTCTCTTAAATAAATATCTGTTACTTTAATTGTGAAGTATAACACGATAGAGGTTCTTCAATTCCGGGTAGTGCTGCAAAACATTAGGATTTCTCACGTCTTTTCGTATTTTTATAGCATCAGGAACATTTTTACCAGGGAAACCAACTGTTAATAACCAGAAACCAAACCAGCATGAAAACCAGATTCAATTTTAAAGGAACATTTATCACAGCTATTCTTGTGGTCGCAATAACCACGGGATTGGCATTAATGAGCAGCTGCGGGGGACTCGGCGGCAAAAAAGTTTTAACTGCAGCGGATTCGCTTAAGGGGCTCAAGGATTTTTATAAGGATTATTTTCCGATTGGAGTGGCCGTGTCGCCCAGGTCTCTTGAAGGAGAGCAGGGTGAGTTTATCAAAAAGAATTTCAATAGTCTGACAGCTGAGAATGTTATGAAACCGGCACTTATACAGCCTGAAGAGGGAAAATTCAACTGGGCGGAAGCAGACAAGATCGTTGAGTTTGCCCAGGCAAACGGTATGAAAGTACGTGGCCACACTCTCTGCTGGCATAACCAGACCGGAGAATGGATGTTTAAGGATTCAGCCGGGAATGAAGCTTCCAAAGAGCTTGTTCTGGCCAGGCTAAAAGAGCATATCACACAGGTTGTTACACATTTCAAGGGTAAAATTTATGCATGGGATGTGTTAAATGAAGCAATAGATAATAAGGATCCATCAATCGGGTACAGGCAGACAAAAATGTACAAGATATGTGGTGAGGAATTTATTGGCAAGGCATTCCGTTGGGCACATGAGGCTGATCCGGATGCAGTATTATTCTATAATGAATATAACACCGAGAATCCAATAAAGAGAGAGAAGACATATGAGATGCTTAAGAAGTTGCTCGCAGAGGGTGTTCCTGTACATGGAGTGGGTATTCAGGCACACTGGAATATCGGAGGTCCGAGACATGTAGGCCAGCTGAATCAGCCAGGTGAAGGTGATTTTGAGATCAAGGGTTCATCAGAAGATGCTATCAGGGAGTCAATCGAAAAATTCTCCTCACTGGGACTGAAAGTCCAGATAACAGAGCTTGACGTATCGATATATACTTCAAGGACAGACACATTGAATCTGGGATTCACACCGGAGAGAGAGCAGAAGCAGGTAGAATTTTACAAAAATGCATTCAAGGTTTTCCGTGAAGAGAAAAAGGTGATCACAGGAGTAACATTCTGGAATCTGTCAGACAGGGGTTCCTGGATTGACAACCGCACACCGAGGAGAGGAAAAGCCTATCCCCTTCTGTTCGATACTAACATGAAACCCAAAAAAGCATACTGGGCAGTAGTAACATTCTGAAAATAGCAAGTATAAGCTGAACTGTTTAAGACAGTAACATATAGAAAAAGGTCCTCAGGTTGAGGGCCTTTTTTCTTAGATACAGGATAGTCAATATCATTCATCTCCCCCCTTTCTCCCTTTCTCCCCTTCTCACATTGACAATATTCTTTCCAAAACAGAGTTATTTATATTAACTTAGATGATAGAATCAATTAATCAAACCAACCGGGAGGATAAACTATGAATACAGAAGCTACAAACAGTAACCTGGAACGGAACCAGGCCCAGCGTGATGCATTGGGTAAGGCAGTCAGAAGAACCGCGCTCATCGCGTTTTTTGTACTGGCAATTGTTGTTATTGCTTTTTATCTTTTTTACACCGCTGAAAAAAAGAAACAGGCTGACATGATGGAGCTGCAGAGGCAAACAATGAGTGGTACAATCATGCAACGTGATTCGGTAATTAATGAGTGGCTGATAACCTTTGACGAGATCGAAAAGAACATAGCTGAAATAAGACAAAAAGAAAAGCTGATCACAATAAATTCAAAAGATATTGAACTTACAAAATCGAAAAAAGAGCTTATCCTCGAGGATATAAAGGCTATCAACATGCTTCTTGATCAGAATAAGAAAAAGATTGCTGCTCTTACGGCACAGCTGACAAAATCCGGAGGAACCATAAAGGCATTGCAGACAAGGGTGTCAGAGCTGGAAACAGAAGTTAAACAGAGCGAAACAGAAATCGGCGGATTGAAAGATGAACTCGTCAAAAAGAACTTCGAGATCACTCAGCTCAATACAGAAGTTGATGGCATGAAGGAGACGATTGTAAAGAAAGATTCAGTCATTACTGAAAAAGTCAATGCGCTTAACAAGGCATTTTATGTTAGCGGGACATCAAAAGAGCTAAGGGCTAAAGGACTTCTGACGCGTGAAGGCGGGTTTATTGGTCTTGGAAAGACAGAAAAGATTTCAGGAAGTCTGTCGGATACTGCATTCACTCAGATTGATATCACAAGGGTTAATTCAATTCTTATTAATTCGAAGAGTGCAAAGCTCATCTCCGAGCATCCAAATGGATCCTATTCATACATCAGGGATACAGACAAGAAGATCCTTTCACTTGAGATACTTGATCCGGCTGCGTTCTGGAAGATCTCAAAATATGCAGTAATTGAGGTTACGAGGTGATTTGCAGCTATTTACCACACAAAAAATAGATCTGCGGATATCAGCGAGATCTGCGGGAGATATTTTTCCCGCAGATTGCGCAGATTTTCGAAGAAGTATCTAACCCAATGTTTATCATTGTTCTCCGTCTTCGCTTTAGCTTCGGCAGACAAGTCCTTGGTTAATTGTATTTTCACCACGCAGTACACGGGGTTACACGGAGTAGTTCTTTTCCCATCTCCCATTCTCCCCTTCTCTCATTCTCCCATTCTCCCATTCTCCCATTCCCCCTTTCTCCCCTTCAACATCTGCTTTAATCAAATGCAATTCAATTTATAAAATCAGGATTATGCATGAACTTTATTGGCCGTCGGATATGTTTGTGCTGCTTAATTTATTATCCGACATGTTGTTTATTTCCATTTGGAAACTTTGGATTTTCTTAGACTGTCAAGGATATGACAGCGGGTCTCTCTTTCGGTGGCAAGAATGTTTTTATTCAGCCAGTCATTGTACATGGGATTGGGCAGGAGGATGTATTTTTTACCGAAACGATCCTGGTATTTAGTTATGCTGTCCCTTATCTGGTTTTCAGTCAGACCTTTTTCAATATCAAATGCTTTATCAAAATCAGCTACCTGATCACCGCATAATAGCAAAATCTCATAATTAAGCTCGTTCTCAATTTTAAGCCGCCTCTTTTCTTTTGTGGTCCTGCCTGTTAGTGTTGTATCTCCTTTTGTTTTAAATAAGAGATGTTCCTTATCGGCGTCTGGAAGATCATATTTTTTGAGGTTCTGCAGCGTTAGCTCTGTCTGTGTCTCCTTACTCCTGTTCGATACATAAAACACTTCACAACCTGATTTTTTAACATACTTCAGGAAGTCAACTGCCCCCGGCAACGGCTCAGCTTTTGCATCACCTACCCAGGCATTCCAGCTGGAGTCTGAGTATGTCTTGTTATTCACATATAAACACCCTTCGTATGCACTGTTGTTAAGGATCGTTTCATCAATATCCACAACCACAGCATTCTTCTTCTTCGGAAAACTCTTATGCTTTAGATTATTCGCCAGGGCAATCTTCGCCATCGCAAAGCTCTGAAGATACAAAGCCTGCATCTCAGGCGATCGCTGATACCAGAGAACAGCCTGCGCCAGATATTCGCTGCTGCAATTGCGATCATTCATTTCCGGATTGCCCCTCAGGGCAACCTGCGATTTGTCCTTCGTCTGATTACATGCAAACAGAACCAGGATGATTGTGATGAAAATTGTACTTTTCATTTTAATATTTTTCAGACTTCAGAATAATATCAGCATAATGTGATAATGTGACAATTTGAAAATGTGATAATTTGACAATGTGATAATATGCAAATGGTAGAATACGTTGATATTACTTCGACTTTTGTCTTAATTCATCTTCCGGATGTCAGGAAAAGGATTTACAGTGTACGTTTTTTGATCTTTTCGTATGACTCCCGGAATGTTTTGGTGTCAACTTTTTCATTTAAGGCGGCGTCGATAGCTTTTTTTGCTGCGGTTTCCGCTTCATCGTAAAATTTACATTTATATAACAGATGAGCATAGGTATCATAGAAGGCAGCCCTGGGCATTAATTCGATTGAGCGTCGGCTCCACAACATAGCTTTTATCAGATAATCATCGTTCTTTCCTGCCATAAGATAAAACTTCCATGCCGCATTATTAAGTTCGACAGCATACTTTTCATTTTCGTGAGCAATTACCATTGTGGCTTTCATCTGTCGAACAAAAGTCGTATCGCCAACTCTGATACTTGAAACCACTTCCGCATTTTTCATAGCATTATTTCTGACCGTAATAATATTCAATGAGTCAATTTTTCTGATAGAATCGACGCTTATTACCATATAATTCTGATCATAAAATGATGAAGCCGTCCTCAGATATCTGACGGTGTCTTTTATTCCTGAATAATAGTCAAGCATTTTAATCATGTACCTTCTCTGCCCTTCCCTAACATCTTTTCCCCAGGTACCCCTTGTAAAGTTCGCCGCAGCATTTGCCCTTGACAGATTTTTACTGGCTATGGCATTATTCATTGTATTGGTGATTATCGCATTATTTATGGCTGTCCTGTCTGCCAGGGGTTCGGTTTTATATATACTGTCAACCAGGTTATTATATGTCCGGGCTAATTTATATGCATTGCCATCAGCATAGGGACCTGCTTTCAGTATAAATAATACCTCACTGTAGCTGTTAAGATCTGATATTTTCAATCCTTCCACATACTTTTCAATGAGATCAGCATTGTTTGTAATACCGGCCCGTTCTCTTTTTGCAATATAGCTTTTCAGAAAAGAGGTATTATAATTACCGGACTTATAGATACTGTCATAATCAGCAAGTGAATTCTCCTTTGAGGCTTCAATAGCCTTATCAATAACACCCATCAGCTGCTGAGGATCTGCAAGGATGGCTAAATCGGATAACATCAGTCCCCCCTTTGTATCAAAAAAGATCAGTGAAGGTAACCGGTAGATATTATATTCTTTCATTAATCTCCTGGCTACAAGAGTATCCTCCTTATCCACTTTAAAGTTGATAAAGTTGCTGTTGAATCTCTCAATAACCCTTTCCGTATAAAGACCTTTGTCGAAATAGGGAGAATAGACCGGAGGCCGAATGGTTATCAGAACCGCCAGTGGCTTTTTCTGCCTGATCGATAATGCACGGGCCTTCTCATAGGAAGATTCATAGTTGATCTGCTGTGCGTGAAGAAGTGGGGCAGATAGTAGTGCGAGGGTGAGGAGAAGGAAGAGGTGTTTCATATTGTTTGAAGATAAAAGACAAAAAGAACAGCATGAAAGATTAAAGACAAAAGTTGCTGGACAAAAGTGGTTCTGATTATCTGGTTTTTTGGACTATTGATCCCAATATATTTTTTAGTTCAGATGATTCTTTTATTAAATAGTCCAACTCTGATTTATCAACATCCTTTTCAATACGTTTGATTATCCTCAACCAAAAGTTTGATTCTCTCATTTCTCGTAAAGATATTCTGACCTTATTTGTAAAATCAGCTTTTGAAGAGCCTGACTGAGACTCCTCGTAATTAGCCCCTGACGAACAAGCACTCTTTGATAGTTGTGTTCTGACAGTTCTATTTTCAGGTGTATTTGGCAGAGTTTTTAATAATTCTATAACCCTTACTGCAAACTCAAACAATCTATCACATAGATCATTCTTCTCCATTTCGCCGAAATAGTCCTTACTTTTATCTTTATACTTTTGTCTCTTGTCTTGCCTTTAGGCACACTCTCGTCCCTTCAGTCACATCGCTTTAGCAACCAACAAGGGCATGAGATAACCATTTAGTGCGTTGCTCAACAGAACTTAGGAATCAACAGATTGCATTGCAGTATCAAATTTATACAAAGGGTTGATAAGGGACAAGGGTTTGGGGAAAAAATATGGAGGAGGGTATAAAGGCATAAAGGCGTAAAGACGTAAAGACGTAAAGGCATAAGGGCAGGAAGGGTGTGGAGCATAGAGCGTAGAGCGTAAAAAAGTTCAATGTTCAAAGTTCAAAGTTCATGTTCAGTGGAACTCCTTGAACCTTGAACCTTAAACCTTGAATCTCCTGCCGCATGCCGCGCAACGTACTTTTCACCTCTGTGGTTAATTGTTTTATGATTAGGTTTAAGGAACTTTTATTACTTTTAACATACACTAATCATTACTAACCTGATAATTGAGATATTATGAACCGCAAATCATTTATGTTTTTCATTTTTGCCTGCCTGGTTACCTCTGCAGCTCTTGCACAGGCTCCGGTGACCGGCAAAGCTGTCCGCTACTGCAACCCTCTCCCAATGGTGATCGGACAGGGTGGCAACGCTTCCGGTGATGTTACCGTAATAAAGGATAACGGAAAATACTACATGTTCTGCACAGGAGGCGGGGCATGGATTTCCTCAGATATGGTCAACTGGACCTTTCAGAGAGTTGCAAATGTGCCTGTCGCTCCCGATATTGTTAAATACAACGGCAGCTACTATATGTGCGGAAATGACGGTCCGCTTTATAAAGCAGATAACCCGCTTGGTCCATATACCAGCCTTGGTCCATGGAAGAATACTCCCGGTATAAAAGAGGGATGGAATGGCCCCTTCGACATGAAGATCTTCATCGATGATGATAATAAACCATATCTCTATTTCCCGGGCCGGGGCATCAGCGGCATCTATGTTGTACAGCTTGATCCCACTGACCTTACAAAATTTGCTGGTCCGGTTAAGCACCTGTTTGCCTTCAACAGCGAACATGTATGGGAACGTTATGGCGAGATGAACGAGTACACAGATGTTGCATGGGTTGAAGGTCCGTGGCTTCTGAAACGTAATGGCATTTACTATCTTGAATACTCAGCATCCGGGACTCAATGGAAGACTTATGCAGAAGGATATTATACAAGCAAGTCACCTATGGGTCCGTTCACCTATGCACCTGACAACCCTCTCCTGCTCAAGACAGACGGTCTTGTTACCGGTACTGCCCATGGAAGCATTGTTGAGGGTCCGGATGGTAATTTCTGGCAGTTCTACACCATCGTTCTCTCCAACCCTCCTGGTGGAAGACGTATAGGTATGGATCGTATAGTATTCAATAAGAATGGTAATATGTCGGTGAAGGTCACCGACACCCCGCAATGGGCTCCGGGAGTGGTTACCGATCCTGCGAAAGGCAATAGCGGCTCTATCCCTGTTACAATCAACAAGATACGCGCGATGAATGCGCTCTCAAAATTCAGCTCGGAACAACCGGGACACGATGCCGCCTATGCAGTAGATAACTCCAGTGGCACATGGTGGGAACCTGCACCCACCGACTCACTGCCCACTCTCACTGTCGAGCTCTCCCCCGCCACCCGTTTTGATATGGTGCAGCTATTCACCATCGATGGTGTGAGGCTTATGTTCAACGGTGGCAGACGCGGCTTCGGAAGACCGGCGGCAGGTGCTGCCCAAACACCTCCTCCTGTGGCTGATGTCTACCAGTACAGGATCGATGTGTCGATGGATGGTAAGACCTTTACCCCTGCCCTCGATCAGACAGGTAACAACATCTCTCGAAATACGATCTTTGAGGAGATAGCTCCTGTCAAATGCCGTTTTGTAAGACTTACTATGACAAGCTGGCCGAAGACATCACCGCTGGGAATTATCGAGTACACAATATTTGGCAAGCCTGCGGAATCGTTACCGTCGGAGCAGCCGATACCGGGGAGGTGAGAAGAAGGGAGAAGGGGTGATAGGGAGAAGGGGTGACAGGGAGAAGTGCGATGACGAAGAGACTTAGGGATTGAGAGACTGAGGAACTATGGTCTCTAAGTCGCTTTGTCACTTAGTCTCTAAGTTCAATCTCTGTGGTTCTCTATGGCTCCTCTCTGTAACTCTGTGTAACAAAAAAATTCAAAATTCAATGTTCAAAGTTTAATGAAATTCTTTGAACCTTTAATCTAGAACTTTGAATCTTTTGAACCGCAAACCGCATGCCGCGTACCGCACACCTCTTCTCAGATTTTCAGCCTGATATTCAGCTTTATCGCAATCAATGATAATGTCATCATCACTCCTGCAACTCCAAACGAGGCCAATAAATTTACTATAGGTCCGTATTGTCTGAAGAAGAAGACATCCACTCCTGCAACAAACAGCAGGTTATATATCAGGAACGGGAAAAGGTAAGCTGTGAAATAGTTCTCCCCGGCATGTCTGAATGCTCCGAACATGTAACTGTATTTCTTTATATCAGCGAGCCAGTGAAAGAACAGGAATACAAGAATAACTATTCCATTAACTATCAATATCACAGATGGATTAATGCCAGATTGCGGAGTTGTCAGAGTAAACTTAAGAGCTATTCCACCAGCCAGAGAAAGGAAACCGTATATTGCCAGTCTGCTGGCAGATGCATTGAATTCCGCTTCGGAGTATTTCTTCAATATTATACTTGCCATACATCCGGAGAGCATGATGAAGGGGAAACACCCATCAGTAAGGGGACCAATAAAAGGCTGGACAGGGTTTAAGAAGCCGGTCATACCCAGTCCGGAAAAGATCCGGAGCTGCAGGAAGCCGGTCCATATTAATGTAGTTCCAAAGAAAGAATTTCTGAATGCCAGGTATGTAAAGGCTGTGATCATAAAGGCCCAGCCTGTGAGTCCGGGCAGTTCCCACCATCCTGTAACCAGGGAACCACCATTCTCATATGATCCTGATCTGAATTTAAAGAAAATGAAGATCAGCATTGCAAGTCCCAGAAGTCTTAAACCTGTAACAGTGAAGAAATTGGCCTCCTCGTCCCGGTACCTGAACCACACCAGGAATATTCCACAGAAGAGTATTATAGAATAAACAAAGCTATTGAAACCAGATAATGCGGAGTCGATTCTGTGAGCATTTACCATCAGTACGCCGATTACCAGGAATACGAGAGTTTTTGAGAATATTGCTATTACAATTTCATAAGAACTTTTCCCGTCATTTATTTTCCTGGATATCATAAAGGGGACAGTCATGCCATACATGAACACAAAAGAGATGACAGCCCATTCGGAGATAAGATGTCCGGCTGTTTTTAGCGGAGCGTCAGAAAATACCGGGAGGGTTTCCGGCATGTAAAGGGCGCCAGCAAAAAGTACGAAGAGCACCACAAACCCCTTTGTTATATCTATTGAGTTGAATCTTTCGCCTTGTATCATTTATGGAGAATTTACGGCAAAAATAGCAATTATAACTGTGTTGGAGCAGGGAGGTGGTGTGAAAGGAGTTCATAAGATGGATTAAACAAAAAAATTATTATTTTTGGCAGCTGGAAGAAAATCCTCTATCGATGTTGGATTGGGGAATTGATTGATAGGGTCCTCCTTCGCCAGGGCTTCGGAGGACGAAGCGGGGTGTGGCGCAGTTGGTAGCGCGCTACGTTCGGGACGTAGAGGCCGGAAGTTCGAGTCTTCTCACCCCGACAAATGAAAAAGCCTGGCACGAAAGTGCCGGGCTTTATTTTTACGTTGCGTTGAAAATTTATTTTCATAAGCAAAAGGAAAAATAAAGACCGATAGTGAGCAGAGCGAACGACAGGTTTTTTCATTTTAGTCACCTCCCGGAAGTCCGCTGTTTTACCTGAGTTTACGAAGGTAAAACGGCAATCTTCTCATTTTTATAAAACAATCAAATGGCCTTGTAAATCAGATGTTTACAAGGCCATTTCCATTAGTAGTACAAAAAGTAGTACAAAATTTTTCAAAGAAATATTCAATTAAGAGATCCAATCATTAGCCTACCCTGCAAGTATTCTTATTAGGTCATCATTCAGGAAATAAACCTCAGATCCATCCTTTTTTGGAGTCAAAATTCTGGTTGCAACCAGTTCTTCCATAAGTCTGGTAAGAGTTGTCCGGGAGGATCTGTCCAGTACTTTTCCGATTATCTTTGGTTTGATGTATGGCAGGCTAAAAATAGCTTCATTAAACTCCTTTGTATACCATCGGATTTTTGACTTTCCATAATTAAGCGTTGAATCCATCTGATCCAATATGTCGTTAATCAGATTGTTGGTCAGCACAGATGTATTTTCAACTGCATCGAGCATGAACAGAATCCATTTCTTCCATGATCCCAATTGAGTTACAGCACCAAGATTATAATAATAGTCTGACTTATTAATAATTATATACTTTGAAGGTAAAGTACAGGTTGATGTAATAACCCTGTTTGCACCAGATAAATCAGGATAATAATTCTACCGGTCCTTCCATTACCATCCTGAAACGGGTGAATTGCTTTGAATTGATAATGTGCAACACACATTTTTATCAACGGATCTGTCAGATAATTCTTATGATCGTTGAGATAACTTGAAAGGTTATTCATTAGCCGTTCAACAATGGAAGCTCCTCGTGGATGTGTATTGATCACTTCTCCAGGGCGTGGTTCACTTTGTCCTCTTTTGATTACTACATTTGCCTGCGGTGGTCTTATTCCGGATGTTTTATTTTTGATTTGTCTGAATATCGAGAGAACTGACTGCAGATTCAAATTTTTTGTTTCATTCAATGCACGATATCCTGCCCAGAGAGCTTCTCTGTATCGTAGAACTTCTTTTACCGCAAGCTCTGCTTTTTCTTCACTTTTATTATCCGTAACTGCTTTACATAGTTCGTCTTCAGTGGTGAAAATATTCTCGATTTCAGTTGAGGTTTTTGCTTCCTGTAATGCTATTGTATTTACCAGCGTATAAGGATTTGGCAGCCTTATAACATTGATATTGACTGAAGCCAGCTCTCTTGAAGCAGATACCAGTTTTTTTAAGATATCAATGTCATTATCTATTTCAGCTGAGGGTGGAAGAAGAGGAAGATCATTGAATGGCATGTTCCTGTCGAATCATAGTTTAGATATAGCTGTTCAATATTTGTTCAGTTATGGACATATTGCAGATTTATGTTCTATTTTCCTTAAAAACCAGAATACATGTCCAATATTTTAAAATATCTGGACACTTCATTGAAAAATGTTCATTTTAAATCTTAAACAGGGTTTTCTCCACACCTGATTTAAATCAAGAGTTCCGGTTCATCAACTATTATAAAGTACTCAGCAGCCTTTCCATCTCATCAAGATCAATGGAATTATGGTAAAAAGAACCGAACCACCGGATACAGCGGTTTGCATTCAGCGGAATGCCTACCACCGGGATCTTATTCTTCCTGCAGTTACGCATTCCCCATGTGAGTTCCGGAACACAGGCTATACCCAGAACTCCGAAAGTCCTTTTTTCTTCAAGGGTGTATCCGGCCAACCGCTTCATATCTCCTTCCATCCAGATATAGGGCTCTATCCCGTGATCCCTGAGGATCCGTGAAGCATGATTCTGAAAGCAATTCCCGGAACATGATTTGCACTGATAGTCAAAGCCGTTCCTGGCTGACCGGCAGCTTACACTGAAATCCTGGAGACAGTATGGCATCAGGGCAATCTTCCTGTCAGCCTTAATAAACTCTTTAATGAACAATCTGTTGGTGAGTTCGATTTCAACCATGTATAGGTGATACTGGATCCTTGAGGTGGCAAGTCGCCGGTCCCATATTTTCGATAAGGGAAGGGTTTTAAGATGTTCTTCAACATTCTCCGTGTACATCTTCAGGGCCGGATCAACCAGCCTGGCAATTTCCGCTGCGGGATTCGTCGAACTCATATTTTTAGGCAACCTTCTCAAAACCCTCTTCCTACCTGAGAAAATTCTTAAATCTTCAATTGTTTGTTGCAGATCAGGTAACAAGACCATTATCCTGTCAGCGAGTTCATGGATGGTTTTATAATAATCCCGCGTTGAATTCGATTTCCCGAAGAGCGTATAAGTTTTCCCTTCAACAGGTTTATATGGAGGACGATCGTGTCTCATATCTGATTTGAAGGCCTGCAATATACATATTATATATTAGCAATAGAGATGGTCATGTCACCCTGCTCTATATCAGAACTGATTCTGTTAGGCAAGGGCCAGTTGTTCACTCAGCAACCAGAGTTTTTCCTGCAGGACTTCATCATAAGAGTAATCGCTCGACTTGATCTTCTTCCCGTTGTACTTCATGAAAGTACCGTTCAGGTTATCGTACTTGTCATTTGTAGCTAAACTGCAAAGCATTTTTGCCGCCCTGTCAGGTTTGGCGGAGACTATTTGAAAGAAACCGTACATCAATTTAGGCGATTCTTTAAGAAGATCTGATTTAACAAGTCCCGGGTGAAAAACATTGGAAGTTACACCGGTATCTTTTAGGCGTCTTGCCAGCGCATAAGTAAACATCAGATTCATCATTTTGGAGGAACCGAATGCACCTAAAAAGCCGCCAGAGAATTTCTTAAGTCCGGGTAGATCATCAAATTGTATTTTTGTTGTTGAAGGTGCTGAGACAGTCAGTATCCTTGACGGCTTCCCTGCCTTTAAGAGGTCAAGAAGCTCATTGGTCAGGATGTAAGGGCCAAGATGATTTGTTGCAAACATGTATTCATAGCCCTCTGAATTTTCCACCCTTTGCGATTTAAAAATTGCGGCTACATTGATCAATCCATTCAGAGATGTGTGCCTGCTTTTAATCTCGGTTACAGCATTCCTGATTGAGCCTGGTTCGCTCAGATCGGCAACCACTGTCTCAATATCACTGTTTCCTGTCTCCCCTGCAATTTCCGTTTTTACTTTGGGAAGCTTATCAGAGTTGCGACTTAACAGGATCACGTGGCATCCGTTTTTTGCCAACTCTGTTGCCGTGGCTTTGCCGAGTGAACCTGTTACCCCTGTTATTAAAATTATCTTTTTCATCTTAAACTGGTTAATTGTTCACTTACCTCCCACAATTTCCTTGCGATATTTTCATCGTATGATTGTCGGGAAGATCTTATCTGTTTTGTTTTATGGAAATATTTCCCTGTTATTCCTTCAACTTCCGGAGATGTTGCCAGGTACACGGAAGTTTCAGCTCCCTTTTCCGGGGAGGCAAAGAAAGGATAAAACAGAGTTATAAGGAGTTTAAAAATACCTTTTGCGTCCCTGGCCAGATTTGTCCTGACAACTCCGGGATGAAGGCAATTTGCTGTAATCCTGCTGCCCTCCAGTCTCCTGGCCAGTTCATAGGTAAAAAGAACATTGGCCATTTTTGTCTTCGAATATACTTTCATAATTGCATATTTTTTTTCATTCATCAGATCATCGAGATCCAGTTCCACCTGAGCGGAGGAGCTAACATTAATAATTCTTGCCTTGTCTGCAGCTGATAACTTTTTTAACAGTAAGTTGGTAAGTAAAAAATGTCCGAGGTGATTTGTTGCAAAACTTTTCTCAAATCCATCATCGGTCACCTGCCGGGAAAAAAGATTTACCGCAGCATTATTAATGAGTACATCAAGTTTTTCATATCTGCGGTTAAATTCATCTGCAAATCTTCGTAGTGAATCCTTTGATGATAAATCTGCTATCATAAGATCGACATTATTGTTACCCGATTCATGAATAATCTCCTCTCTTGAATTAACACCCCGTTGTTCATTCCGGCAGAGCATTATGACATGAAATCCCAGTTTAGCAAGCTCTTTGGCTGTAGCCTTCCCGATGCCTGAATTAGCGCCTGTTATTAAAACAGTCTTTGCCATTTTATTTATAATTCTGCATTATATCGTAAATGTTTGGAAACGAACTCACAGCTTTTATTGATGCAATGATCAGAAATATGCATATTGCCATTGTTATGGATGCTTGTACAGAAGGTAGATTTATTATACTGTAAAGCAACATGATAGTTGAAATAATGATGCTTATAATCCCTCCACACTGGATTTTGTTCAGCAACATCAGTTAGCAAACAAAAACAACTGCTGCGGAAAGTATCAGCAAGAAGCTTTCAGCCGTCAGCCCTGACAGCACATCTCTAAGTTTCAAAGCACTTTTCGACAGTTCTCCGGTGATACTGGAAATACCAGTTCCGAGAAACCACAGTGAAGCTAAAAGTGCCCAGTGAATTGAAAATAACCATTTCATCTTAACTTACTATTCTGATATTAAATGCACCATTATTTGTTGCACCCCAGATCCGCAGCCATAAGGGCAGATACATTTCTGTTCCCCTGGCAGAGGTTATATCACCAAGATCAAGGATATTATTTTCTTTCCAGCCAAATGATATCAGAATTTCTTTTACCTTCTCTTTTGCAACACTTTCGTTACCGCATATAAAAGTATTATGATCACCATTGTTAATCAATGAAGGATTAACCATGAGTCCGCACCACATTGTATTGAGAGCTTTTACCACCATTGCATCCGGGAACCTTCTTTGAATTTCTTCGCCAAGAGAAGTTGTATTCGATAACGATAGAACCGGAGGATTACCCCTGGAAAAATCGAGCGGATTGGCAATATCCACAATGATTTTCGCCGCAATATTTCTTTCCCCGGCCATTTCAAGGGCATTTATTGACCCGGATCCTGCTGTGCAGTTAAATATGATCTCACCGAATACTGCAGCTTCCGCAAAATTACCTGCTTTAGCTCTGCCGTTATGTTTTGCTTCAAATGCTTTTGCTTTTTCGTTGCTGGTAGTTCTTGAGCCCATAAAAACCGAATGACCAAATTCAATCAACTTTGAACCAATGGTTTCACCAACCATACCTGTTCCCAAAACTGCAATTTTCATAAGAGATTGATTTTAAATTAAACCATGAGACAAAGGTAGAGCTTAACCACCTGGGTGTATGATTTAAAAGTTGGAAGTTATGGTTATTAACTTGGACGCTGCGTTTTTATGAATTCAAGCGGAGTCAGCGCAGTATGTTTCCTGAAAAACTTGCCGAAATTTGCAGGATCGGAAAAATTAAGACGATAGGCAATTTCAGTCATGCTGAAAGCGGTAAAGAGGATAAGTGATTTTGCTTCTGCCAGCAGCCTGTCGCTGATGAATGACAGGGCGTTCTTACCCGAGACTGATTTAATTGATTGTGACAGGTGATTCGGGGTAACGTGAAGCATCCGGGCGTACTCTTCGACTGTCCGTTTTTCGATGTAGAAATTATTCACCCACTGGATGAATTTCTGCAGCAGGATCTGTTGCGGCGAAGTAAATGCCTCTTCCCACTGGCTGAATGATGAAGTATAATCTTTTAATTGGTATAACAGGGTAAGCCGCTTTACCGAAGCAATCCTGTGCTCTTTGTCAGCTGAATTCTCATAAGCTGCGAAAACTTCCTCAAAATACGGTATAAAGTCCCTGAATTTTGCCCGGTTAAGCTTATAGAAATTGGTGTGCAGGATATTAAAGAAGGGGAATTCACTTTCAAATTCAGGCCTGAAAAACGAAAGGCAGTCTTTTTTGAAGTAAAGTAGGAATCCATTTGCGGATCTGTCACGGTGAAAACTGTAAATCAATCCAGGAGCCTGGAAAACCAGGAAAGAGTCAATTTGTGTTACATTGACATTATCGTAGGTGATCTCTGTGGTTCCTGCATTTGAGACCAGTCCTATAAAATAAAAACCTTTCCTGAAAGGAGGTTTGTAATTGACGGGGGTACCTTCGTTTTCTATCATACGCAGGCAGAACAGGTTCGGATCAGCTGTCCTGTATCCGGAAGGGATAGATTCGAAAAACTCGTTTATCTCCTTATAGTATGGGATTTGGAATTTTGAAATTTCCATAACACAAAAATAGTAATTACAACAATGAAATTAGTTGTTCATTATCTCAATTATGAGATCCTTCGTTTTGGTTTTAATTTGTGATAAGATATTAATGGGTAAAAATCTCACCCCGCCTATCAAAATCAAATGGCATTGTAAATCAAATATTTACGAGGCCATTTTCATTAGTAGTACAAAAAGTAGTACAAAAATATCTTAAAATAAGATATTTTCAACATTGATCTTTGCTTGGTGCTTCCGAAATTATTCTTTGTGGTTTCCAAATCTCTTCTGGAAGCGGGTCTTTAACATCCTTAGGGTAGATGAAACATGCCAGTTCGTTCTTCTCGAATGCAAGGCCATAAGCTACTGAGAGACGCCGCATCCATCTTTTTTGATTATCCTGAAGTTCTAAATCAGGTGGAGGAGGAATTGAATTAATATCCGGACTTATTGGTTCCCGAAAAAGTTGGCCTGTAAAAGGAGCGATAACAGCTCTCTTATACGGATTATCACAATATTCTCCACCGCCGAAAATGATCCTGATCCTGCTAAGTTCATCTTTGACACATAAAAGTGAATTATCCGTCAGACGAATTGCCGGAATAACTGGACATTCAATTAATACCGTCAGGAAAATTAAGCAGTTGAAGGAGATTTGAAAGGTCACTGCTAACCATAAATATACCATGTAAGACAAAAAATATTTGATAATGTTAAATAGATTTGACAAAATGATGTATATTTGTAAAATATAGTTAACGTTATGAAAACAAGAAATACCATATTATTACCCAGAGCACAGAAACCTATTTCAGTTCTTGGAGAGAATATCAAGCTTGCAAGACTGCGAAGGAAATTTAGCGCTGAACAAGTAGCTGAGAGGGCAAATATAAGTAGACCAACTTTAGTCTCTATTGAAAAAGGGAATCCTAATGTTACAATCGGGGCATATGTTAAAGTGCTTTCAGTTCTTGGACTTGAGAATGATATCATGGAGGTTGCTAATGATGATAAATTAGGCAGAAGACTTCAGGATGCCAAACTAATAGTCAGGGAACGGGCACCCAGGATTTTTAAAAATGCTACATTACAGAGTAATTCGCAGGTTTCAAAAATAGCTATCAATGGACCAAAGGTGAGATTATTAAAGAAGACAGATGGAAGCAAGAAGTAATAATAAGGATATCTATGTCTATGCTCACTGGACCGGTATGAAAGAGCCGGTATTAATGGGTGTGCTGAAAGCTGAATTTACAAGGGGAAAAGAAATATTTTCTTTTAGTTACTCTGAAAATTGGCTTAAATCCAGTTATTCTCAGATACTTGATCCGGAATTGCAATTATATACAGGATCGCAGTACGCAAAAGATGAGAAACAAAATTTCGGAGTATTTCTTGATTCTTCACCGGACAGATGGGGACGTGTACTGATGAAGCG
>JAHEYW010000158.1:7476-8231 GCA_023251395.1 Bacteroidales bacterium | reverse complement strand
ATTCTCCAGGAGATTGTCAGTACTGCAATACCAAGAGATATTAACAGACCAGCGGCAAAAGTCACCAGGCTGATATTTATCCTGTAATAGAAATTTTCAAGCCATTTACCGGCAATATAATATATTAAAGGCCAGGATATTATCGCTGCAATTGTAACCAGAATGAAGACTTCTCTTGAAATGACCATGTAAATACCAATGACTGATGACCCCATTGCTTTTCTTACTCCAATCTCTTTGGTCTTCAGCTCGACAGTAAATGATGTGAGTCCGAATAATCCAAGCGAAGCGATAAAAATTGCGAGAACTGCAAAGATCACAGCCATACGGGCATTTCTTTTCTCCTGAGCATACATCTTTTCAAAATCCTGGTCAAGGAAATAATATTGCATAGGTGTATTTGCAGTATATTCTTTCCATTTCTTTTCTACCTCATTTAGTGTTGTCTTATAATTTGCTGCGGCCAGCTTTACGCTCATATAACCGTATTGCTGATCATCGGTCCTGAAGAGATATATATAAGGCCGTATAGGATTTCTGAGTGATTCGAAATTGAAATTCTTAACGACTCCCACTATCTGGAGACTTTTAAACTTGCCATCACCACCAGGCTGAAGGAATCTGGTCTTCTCTATGTCTTTAATATTGAATTCCTGAATGACACTTTCATTTACCATACAGGCATCCTTATCACTTGGAAAACTCTCACTGAAAGATCTCCCCTGGACCATATCCATTTTGTATGTTGAAATGTA
>JAHEYW010000158.1:4130-7466 GCA_023251395.1 Bacteroidales bacterium | reverse complement strand
AATGTTTCATCTTTCCTGCCTTCAATTCCGTATCCGTTATTATTATTCACCCTTCCTGGTACGGCGGTAGAAGATGAAGCGTTGATCACACCGGGGATCTGTTTGAGTGCCTCCCTGAAGAACTTTTGCTGGCCTCTAAGCTGTTGCATTCTTTCAATTACAACTACCTGATCCTTACTGAATCCCGGATCCTTATTAAGCATATATCTTATCTGGCTGTACATTATCATCGTTCCCACTATAAGAAGTATTGACACGGAGAACTGAAATACAACAAGTACTTTCCTTAGTCTTCCACTTGTCATGCTGTTCTTTATCTCACCTTTCAGTACTTCGAAGGGAGAGAATGAAGAGAGGAAAAGAGCTGGGTACATGCCTGAAATAAATCCAACAGCAAGCGCAAAAAGAATTAGTACAGGAATAGTATATAGAGAGTTGAAAAGCCTCAGACTGAGACTTGTATTGATAAGAGTGTTCACATATGGCAGTGAGATCTTAACGATAACAAGCGCCAAAATAAGTGAGATGAATGACAGTATGGTTGATTCAGCAAGGAACTGAGTTATCAATATTCCTCTGGAGGATCCGCCTACTTTCTTTATTCCTACCTCTTTCGCCCGCCGGGCAGCCTGAGCTGTTGATAGGTTCATGAAATTAATTGAAGCTATAAGGACTATCAGAACAGCAATGCTGGCAAAGATCACAAGGAACTTTGGATCGGCACCAGGCTTGAAGGAATGCTGTATCTCCGGTTCAAGATGAATATTAGTAATATTCTGAAGGTAATACCTGTATTTATTTCCTTTTGACAGAAAATCCTCAATGCTGATTCCCATGTATTTTTGTACCTCAGGCCCCACATATTTCTTCAACAGGTCGTTGAACTTATTATCAACAGTTTTGTAGCTTACATTTGGCCTGAGAAGCAGATAAAGGCTTATATTGTTATTTAGCCAAACAGGGTTCTTTGAATTTCCATCTGTCACGTAGGAGGTGATATAGTTGGCTTCAAAGTGACTGTTTTCAGGCACATCACCCATTACTCCGGTGACAACCCATCTTATCGTGTCCGCCCCCATCCTTAAAGTTTTATCAATCGGATTCTCATTACCGAATAATTTTTTTGAAGTAGATTCAGACAGTACGACTTTATGAGGTGTATTCAGAAGATTGCTTTTATCTCCCTTCAATATCGGAATCGAGAAAATATCAAAAAAAGCAGAATCGGCTTTTATTACATGGTCTTCCTTAAATGTCTGATCCCCATATCCGATAACCGTTGGTCCCCATGAATCCATCCTTACAGCTGTTTCTATTTCAGGAAACTCAGTTGCTACGGTGGGTCCCATGATTGGGGGAGTGTACGAACCGATAATTTCCTGTCCGCCGATCTTACCATTGAGGATGACCCTGTAAATTCTGTCCTTTTTTACATTAAACCGGTCATAACCTGCCTCATTTATTACATAAAGTGCAATCAGCAAGCTGCAAGCAATACCAATTGAGAGCCCCAGTATATTGATAAATACATATACCCTTTGTCTCTTAAATGACCTCACGCTGTGCAGAAACAAATGTTTGATCATGGCTTTTATTATTTTATTTTTGATTCAGAATCTTATTTTTCAGCGACTATATGTCCGTCGAAAAGGTTTATTACTCTGTGTGCATATCCGGCATCTCTTTCAGAGTGTGTAACCATTACAATAGTTGTACCTTCTTTATTAAGGTCGCTCAGCAGGTTGATGACTTCCAGACCATTCTTTGAATCAAGGTTACCGGTAGGTTCATCTGCGAGTATCAGTTTGGGATTTGCAACAACAGCACGTGCGATAGCAACTCTCTGTTGCTGACCGCCTGAAAGCTGTTGCGGAAAATGTTTGGCACGATGTGCGATCTTCATCCTTTCAAGGACGCTTTCGACCATCTTTTTCCTCTGAGATGAAGAAAGTTTCAGGTAAATAAGGGGAAGCTCAACATTTTCATGGACTGTGAGCTCATCAATAAGATTAAAACTCTGGAACACAAAACCAATATTTCCCTTCCGGAATATTGTCCTTTCACGTTCTTTCAGGTTTGCTACTTCAGTACCATTAAAAACATAGCTCCCTGATGATGGGTTGTCCAACAGGCCAAGTATATTCAGAAGTGTGGATTTGCCGCACCCGGATGGTCCCATAACGGCAACATATTCACCTTCTTTGATGTCAAGATTAACTTTGCTTAATGCTGTTGTCTCGACTTCCTCAGTCCTGAAGATCTTAGTCAGTTCGTTTGTTTTGATCATAGCAGTGTGTGATTAAATGGTTATTTTATTTTTAGTTTGTCAAATTTGCTGAATGTCTCGTATCCTGAAATTATCACTTTTTCGCCTTCTTTCAGTCCGTCAACGACCTCAAAATATTTCGGGTTCTTCCTTCCGAGGGTAATATTTCTCTTCTCTGCATATGTTTCTGCAGGATCAAGAACATATATCCACTGTCCGCCTGTCTCCTGGAAGAAGCCCCCAACCGGGACCAGCAACGATTCTTTGGGCTGACCCAATTGCAAGCTGATGTAGTATGTCTGGCCGGTCCTGATATTTTCAGGCATCTTTCCCTGGAATACCATATCGATCTTAAATGCTCCGCCCCGTACTTCTGGATAAACCCTTCTTACCATAAGGTCAAATTGGCTACCCTGCCTGTCGAGCTTTGCAGTCAGCTGCGTCCTTATTCTGTCGATGTAATGTTCATCGATCTGGGCTGTGACTTTATACGCGGTCAGTACATTAATCTGTCCCATGTTTTCACCACGTGCAATTGACTGCCCCACCTCTGGTGTAAGTATTCCCAATTCTCCATCGACCGGCGCAATGACATCCAGGTTCTTAACTCTTTCCCTTACGATATCAACATTTTTCCTCATATTGGTAAGGTCATTCTTTATTGTTTCCACGTTCACTGACCTGAAAAGTGAGTCCTGTTTCTGACGTTCAATGAACAGGTCTCTTGACTGAATTGCCATATCCAGGTCCTCCTTTGATCTGATGAATTCTTCTCTCGAGATAAGACTGTCCTTTATAAGCGTACGGTTCTGGCTATATGTACGCTCCTTCCTTTCGATGTCGTATCTGAGGTTAAGTATTTCACGTTTGATTGAAATCCTTTCCTGTTCCATTGTGATCTGGGTATTCCTGAGAAAGTTCTCCTTTTCTGCCAGTTGTGCTTCACTTGTAAGGATATTCATATAGAGATCAGGATTGGAAAGTTTAAGAATGATTTCCCCTTTTTTGACTTTCGCCCCTTCCTCAACCAGTTTCTGTTCAACACGTCCACCTTCCTGAGCATCAAGGAA
>JAHEYW010000158.1:0-4120 GCA_023251395.1 Bacteroidales bacterium | reverse complement strand
TTATATAATCGTTGAATTCACCCTGCGTAACCTTGTCAATAACAAGCTTGTCCTTTTCTATCTTGTATACCGACTGACCTGAATTGAAGAAAGCCAGGTAAACCAGCAGCAGGAATAACAAAGATCCGGCAATTATCCAGATGTGTTTAGGTCTTATACCTTTTTTCTTTTCAATAGGTTTGTCCATTTTATCTATTGTGGCATTCATTCTTTGATTTTTTTAAAATTAACTATTGAGTACTGACCTGTAGTCACCTGTGGAATAAAATCTTATTATAATCCTTCTGATCATAAGCTGCAGTCTTGTTCTGACAGCTTCTGTTTCAGCTTTGAACAGATTCATGCTGGCAGAAGAGTAATCTGTGACGTCAATAAGGCCGGCTTCAAATTTCTTTTTTAAAACCTCCCAGGATTTTTTATTGTATTCAAAATTTGAAAGGGCTGCCAGATATTCATCCTTTCCACGGTCATAATTCAAACAGGCGTTTTCGATATCAGTATAAAGAGTATTCCTTTCCAGTTCCAGTTTCAGTTCAGTATCGTTTTTCTTGATCTTTGCGAGTTTTATATTCCTGGCATAAGTATAGTTATTGAAGATTGGTACCTGTAGTCTTGCAAATATCGACTGACTGTTATTGTTACGGATCTGTGTTGAAAATGATTCCTGTCCAGTAGCTCCGGCGCCAAGTATCTCGTAATATCCGGTATATATTGAACCACCAACAACAAGTTTAGGCAAAATACCACCCATCGCTGCTGCAATCTGTTTTTCAGAAGCCCTCAACTCGTAATTTATCTCCTTCAACCGGGGAAGAACAAGTGAGGCAACATTGAAAACACTGTCTGGTCTGTATTGATCATCGGTAATCAGAACGGTATCAAATGAGGGCATCTGAACTTCAAAATGGGAACCTGGTTCAAGTTCCAGTATCTGTTTGAGGGCCGTTACAGCCTGACTGGTTGAATTGGCAGCAATAGTATAATTGAGCTTGTCTTCAGAGACCCTGCTTTCCATCTCATATTGTTTTGACACAGCTTCTTTCCCGGTTTCAACATTCACCTTTATTCTGAATAGCTGCTTCTCAGATTGTGAAAGCTGGGCTTTTGCTGAATTCTCAAGTCCTTTGGCATATAAAACCTGGTAGTAGGCACCAAGGATATTGATTACAAGTTCATTTATCACTATTTTCTCTGATTCGAGACCTGCCCTGACCATGTATTTATTGGCCTCAAGTGTGTTTATTGCTGAAATTCCGCTGAAAAGATTCAGACTTGAACTAAGTGAATATGAATTGCTCATATTCTCATGGAAAGTGATCAGGTTGGTAACAGGGTCTATTGATCTACCGAAGCCGAGGTTTCCATCCGAGCTGAAATTCAGGTTAGGAAGCATGTTAAGCTTTGATTTGGTATAATCGGCCTTTTGTGATTCTGTAGCCAGAAGCTGCCTCTTCACCTGGATATTGTTCGAAACTGCATATGTAATACAGTCATCAAGAGTCCAGCTCTTTTGGGCAAAGCTTCCTGTACATAAAAAAGTTGATACCAGTATTACCGCGAAAACCATCCTTTTCATTTCATATAAAAAAATAGTACAGGATATACAGGCCAAAATTGTGCCGATATTTTAAATGTCAGATAATCAAGAATATACAAAAATGAGAAACAAAATATGTGTAAAAAAAACAGACACATAATGTCTAAAAATCATACAGATGAAAGAATTAACTACTTGGTACACGGGGTTAACACAGAGGTACCAGATTCTTCGCTCCTTCTGCCCCCTTCTACTTCCAACCCACGGGGTGTCATTCTGAGCGAGGAACCAAGCTTGCGAGCTCACCACAGGTAATCTGGTAAATTCTAGTTGGACGCCAGGGCGGAATATTAAATTTGCATTAAAAGCACTTTACTCTATGCTTATCTCCGTGTTACTCCGCGGTTAATAAATTATTACATATTCCATTCCTTAATAAAATTTAAGGAAATTTTACACTATAATGATCAATAAATGCGTAACAAAATTAGTTTCCCAAAGGGGTATGAGAGAAAAATACTTTCAGTTTCATTCATACCTCAGGACCCCGGCATGCATTGTCATCTTCCACTCGGATCCGAATTTGCCATAGACTTTGCAAACCCTTCCTTTCCAGTGATTATGGTTTCTGTTTTTATCAATCCATAGTGTGTCGATATCGACAACTGCAAACCCGGCATCTTTTTCATCCGAAATAACTATCTTTTTGATCTCCCTTATATTATGTTCAAGCCTGTGATTGTCGAACAGGTCCTGCCAGCCCTTTTTCCATCTCTTTTTATTAAACTTGCCGAGCGCCATTACCCAGTCCATCGGATCGTGTGATTGCGGTGTCCGAGGCCATGGCCAGACCATTGCAGGATGGAAAATTGAGAGCAGCAGATCTGCATCCTTTGTATCCCAGGCATGTGTTTCACGGTTTACAATTTCTGCGATTTCAAGTTCTTCTTTTGTCATTGTGATAATCTCTTTGATGATATTGTGGTGAGAAGATAAGAAGAGAAATGCAATTAACCACATAGCAAACCAAAGTTTTTGAATGAAGGAACTTCTTGAAATTTTATCCCTTAACCTAATCGTTTAATAATAAATCCAATTTTGAAAAGTATTTTTCATTTTCTCTTAGCCACAAAGTGGCTAAATTCTGATAACCCCCGGTGAAACCTGGGGTGCGATAAACCACCAGATTTAAAGCCCTGAAGGGGCTTAATATAGTATTAAGCCGGCGGGTATCCATGTCAGGCTCTTTCATAGTCTGTTACCAGGGGTCAAAAATATTCCCGCAGATCCCGCTGATATTCGCAGATTTATAGAAATGCGACAATAATCCCGGATCAATTCCAGGATTATTGCAGATATAAATCAAAACCTGCTCCTTTAAATGTGTTAGATTTTTACTCTTTGATCCGGAAATGAAATGCAAATGTAACCTCAATGTCTTTTTCTTTCCATTCTGGTATATTCTGGGTTCCGATTTTGCTTACCCATTTGATACATTCTGTTTCAAGGCCAGTTGGATCTTTCACCACAGGTGTTTTTACTTTTGGAGGTGTCGGCTTGTATGCGACAGTAACGATTTCCTGGAAGAGCTCCGACCTGATCTGACTTTTATCACGAAAAGCTTTAGGTTCTTCAACTTTCCCTCCTTTATCAATTTTAACACTTACATAAACCATACCTGTGTCATTAAAGATTTTTGCAGTTTCCGGGTAAGAGATGTTCATCATTATAAATCTCGCTATTTGGCTAAATGATTGTTTTGAAAGCTGGTTTTGCTGGTTACTCATCGTGAAAGAATACATCATAAAAAGTACTGCTACAGCCGGAAGAAAAAGGATGTTTTTCAGTCTGGCGATTTTAGGTGTTGGACTTTTATTTATCATGACTAATCTGTTTTTAATTGAACTGGAAAAATTATTGGTGACGGGAACAAGGTTTTGCCTGACAGGTATATTGAGGAGCCTGTACTGATATTCTTTTATATTATTGGTGTATTCTATAGAAGCCAGGTCAGCGAGATATTCATGATTCTGGATGATATTCCTTCTGAGCAGCCATATCGCAGGGTTGAACCATTGAAAAGCAGTTACAAGTTCGCACAGGAGCAGATCAATTGAGTGCAGTTGTCTGATATGTGCTTTTTCATGCTCAAGAATATCATTGCAGTTATCGCATTCGTGAAATTTCTTTGGGATCACAATAAAAGGGAAAAAGGAAAATGGAGGATAGTCAGATTCGGTTTCTATAACATATGGGAATTCACTGTTTATTCTGCCTCCTTTTTTAACAATATCAAGAGTCTTAACTATACCGGCAATAGTCCTCAGGATAATAAATGCCACCCCGGATAAGTATAGCCAGAGTACAATGTTCCTGAGAGTAAATGCCCTTATTTCTTCAGTGATAGCTGAGCCGGCAAAGTTGCCGGAGGCTACAATATTTTCAATAGTTTTTACATAAACTCCAGTATCAGTAATGCTCCTGGAATAGTCGATTTTCAGAAGAGGTATTACCAGGGGGATTACCATAATTAGCAACAGCAGTATCCGGTTTCTGTGATAGAAAGTTTCCTTTGAGAAAAGA
>JAHEYW010000009.1 GCA_023251395.1 Bacteroidales bacterium | reverse complement strand
AGATCTGACTTTACAGACTTTTGACTTTATGGACTTTCGACTTTAATGACTTTGGACTATTTTTTTGTATTTTCAACATCATTAAATCTGACTAAGTAATTAATATGGATCTGTCAGTAATCATAGTCAACTACCGGGGGTGGAATCATCTTTCTGCTTGTCTCGATTCGCTCAGGGATCTTAACAGAAGGATATCATCAGAGGTGATTATAGTTGATAACAATTCCTTTGATGGGAAACTCAATGAATTCAAATCAGGCTATCCCGGGTTTAAATTTATCAGCAATGAGGTAAATGGTGGTTTTGCAAACGGATGTAATCTGGGTAGCAGGCATGCAAACGGTGACTTTCTGCTTTTTCTTAATCCGGATACTGTTGCAAAGACAGAAGAAATTGAAAAGCTTTTTACCCGGGCAAAGGATCATCCCGAAAACTATCTTTCATCTTGCAGGCAGATTGACAAACGGGGCAGGGAAAGCAAGGCTTATGGACTCTTTCAGGGGTTCGGAACGATTACCGGGACAGGAAGATCTCTCTACAGACTGTTGTTTAAGAATCGGATAAATGAAACACCGGAGCAGGGTAATAACTTCTTTCGCCCCGACTGGGTTTCAGGATCGGTTATACTCATAAGTAAAGAGATATTCAATATCATCGGCCGGTTTGATGAGGATTACTGGATGTATTTTGAGGACATGGATCTATGCAGGAGAGCCAGGGACAGAGGTGGAAATATTATTTATTTTACTGACATTTCGATACAGCATAACCACGGTGGCAGCTCAAGGGTTAATCTGAAAACAACATCCATAACAAAAACAGAAGTCCTGATTTCAAATCACCAGTACCTTTTCAAACATTATAAAGGTGTAAGAAGATTTGTACTCTTGTCATGGCTGATAATTATCAATCTAATATCAGGTTTACTTTCATCATTTGCAGCGATACTTCTCTTCTTTAAGCCAAAAATGTTATCAAGACTGTTCATTTTTTTAAGGCTTTTAATCTATTATTCCGGGGTAATAAAAAGAGGAAACTGGATAAGTCCCCGATCGGTTAATTTTCATTAGCAGGTGATAAATAAGAAGAAAGCCATTAACCTCAGAGATCGCAAAGAGCTTAATAATATGATCTCACATTTGCGCATTTTGCGTAGATCTTAGCTTTCTTTGCGGTTAAATCTATTTTCTATGCCCTCAAAATATTTCCTTACGAATTACATCAGAATAAATCTGTGAAAAACAGACTGATCCGCTAATGTTAACAAATTGGTGGTGGTTCAGGTATCAAAAAAATGGAAGATAATTTAACAGAAAGTTGATCACTTCATCCAAATTATTACCTTTAAGCCCGATAACCTTTTAACCTGAACTTATCCTATTAAGTATGAACGGCAAGCCTGTTGCAGTCATTACAGGAGCCAGCCGCGGAATTGGCAGGGCTATTACTGTGTCACTTGCATCTTCGGGATTTGATATTGCAGCAATTGCCAGGTCGCTCGACAGTGATGGCATGGAACATCTTGGACAGGATGTTGAAAAACTGAATGTTTCATTTTTCCCCATAGGTCTTGATATCTCCTGCACCGCCTGCCACAAAGAGGTTGTTTCAAATATTCTTGAAAGGTATGGCCGTATAGATTTCCTGGTAAATAATGCAGGAGTGGCACCTTTGCAAAGGAACGATTTACTTAATCTGACAGAAGATAGTTACGACAGGGTAATGAATATCAACCTAAAAGGGCCAGTTTTCTTTGCACAGAAAATTGCCAGGGAAATGATATGGCTGAAGGATCAGATTGAAAACTACAATCCTGCAATCGTTTTCCTCTCATCTGTTTCCGCTGCCATGTCATCAACCACCAGGGCGGAATATTGCATTTCAAAGGCAGGACTAAGCATGGCATCAATGGTATTTGCCGACAGGTTGTCAGAAAACGGGATCATCGTTTACGAAGTAAGGCCTGGAGTTATTCAGACCGACATGACTGCCAGAGTCAAAGATAAATTCGATAAGCTTATTGCAGAAGGATTTGTACCGCAAAAAAGATGGGGAATGCCTGAAGATGTAGGCAGGGCAGTGGCATCTCTGGCAAGGGGTGACTGGAAATTCTCAACAGGAGCAGTATTCGAAATAAGCGGTGGCCTTAGTATCAGAAGTCTCTGATATTCACAACATTCCAGATATTTTGTTTATAATTTTTAAATTTCGTTGAACAGAACGGATTATTCAGATGTTTATATCCTGAATTTAAATCCAATGTTAATGAAGAAAGTATTTCTATTTCTGGTGCTGACAGTTTTTTCTGCATCAGCGTTATTCAGTCAGTCAAAGATGACTGCTGATACATCAAAAACTAAACTTAACTGGCTGGGAGAAAAAGTAACCGGACAGCATACCGGCACAATAAAGCTACAGTCTGGCTGGCTAAATTATAAGGATAATAAAATTGAATCGGGTGAATTTCTGATCGATATGAACTCTATAAAAGAGTCAGATGGCAATACAAGGCTTGAAGGACATCTTAAGTCAGATGATTTCTTTTCAGCAGGGAAGTTTCCAACGTCAACTCTAGTTATTACCGGAAGCGAATCTTTTGAGAAAGGGACCGCTGTTGTAAAAGGTAATCTGACAATAAAAGGGATAACAAATCCGATTGATTTTAAAGCAAACAGCCAGAAAAAAGATGACGGGTTATATTTCTATGCTAACATTCCTGTTGACAGGACAAAGTACAATATAAAATATGGATCAGGATCTTTCTTCGATAACCTTGGTGATAAGGTTATTTATGATGAATTTAAATTGAAAGTTGCTTTATTTGTTAAGTAATTATAGTTAGGTTTATTCAACAAGCAGTAGTGAATAGCGGTTCATCTCCTCATTGTACCCCTTAAGGACATTGATGGGGAAACCGTATTTGCTGACTGTTTTAAAAACATCAACTGCCAAAGATTCAGGCCCCGGCCTTGAGTCTTTTGTATTTTTACAGGTTTCGCGTTTACCCGTACAGTCTGAACAGAGACGGCATTCATCGATGAATGTAGAAAAAGATTTATGGTATCCGGCAAGAAAAACATCCCTTTCGATTTTCAGAAGTATCTTATTAATGCCAAGACAGTATTCCTTCCGTTCTTCAGGGTTATCAAGAAACTTGTTGAAATGAAGGATTAATCCGCTATCATATTCCTGCATGAATTTCCGGCAGTCATCTACCGGGGGAACATTGGGGGGGCACGTTGCATTTGAATTATAAGAGGAACAACCAAACATGCATTTCATCCTTACCCATTGCGATACAACAACACCCCCAGGATTGATCCATTTGTAACTGTCAACTCCGTACTTCTTAAGGATGGCTTCGATTTTTTCTTTATTCACTTCCATGTCTTGAATTTATAAAACAATTAAATATGTTTTCGGAATCAAGCATAGAAAGAATAAATACAATTGATTCCCTATTATTTCAAACAATAATGTAATGGAAAACCAATTACTTACTAATTTTGAGTTATTCAGTAAACCAACCCATAAATTTACGAAAATCTTAATTATAAATAAATGAAAATCAAAGCAATAATTACAGGTGCAACCGGTATGGTCGGTGAAGGTGTTCTGTACGAATGTCTTAATAATGAAAATGTTGAGAAGATCCTGGTCATAGGCTTATGGATTTGCGGGTGTTCTGATCCTCAAAGACTCTCTGTTCAGTAAAAAATGTTAAAAAACCTCATTTTTAATGGAATAAATACAACATTGTTTCAGTCAATTATTTAATTTCGGAAACTTATAAAGACAATATAGAAATGCAATTGAAATTTCGCTTTGTTATCTTACTTCTGGCTTTTCCTGTTATTGTTTTTTCTCAGTCACAAAATCTTGATTATTATATTAAAGCCGGATTGCAGAACAGCCCTTTATTGCATGATTACAGCAATCAGATAAATGCTTCGCTTGTTGACAGCCTTCTTATAAGGGCATCAAAGCTTCCACAGGTTGAAGGCAGGTCACAATTGCTTTACGCTCCTGCTTATACTAATTTTGGTTATGATGAGGTGGTGACTGATGGCGGGAATTATACAGGAGTGGTTGGTGTTACACAAACCATACTGAACAGGAAAGAGATGTCGAACCGGTATAATTCAGTAAATCTTCAGCGGCAGAGTATTACCAATTCAACACGTATTTCTGTTGCAGAATTAAAAAGGATGATCACGTCTCAATACCTTGCTGCATATTCAGATTTTAATGAGCTTAAGTTCAACAGGTCTTTTCTTGATCTGGCAAACCGGGAAAGCGAAATTGTTCATCAGTTCATGGTAAACGGACTGTGCAAGCAGACAGACTACCTTTCACTGGAGATCGAGAAACAGACTCAGGAGATACTTGTTAACCAGCTTGAAAACCTTTACAGAAAAGATATTTATCAGCTTAACCAGCTCTGTGGCCTGAAAGATACAAGCTATTATTCGCTAATTTTACCTGATCTGGAAGTCTCGGCTACTGCTGAAATCAACACCTCACCTTTGTTTCTGCAATATAAGATCGACAGCTTAAGAATTGAAAATGAAATAGCTGCTGTCGATGTCAGGTATCTTCCAAAAATAAACTGGTTTGCAGATGCAGGATTTTTATCAAGTACTCCTTTTGATTTTTACAGACATTTTGGATACAGTGCCGGATTAAGCCTCACTATTCCAATTTATGACGGTCATCAAAAAAACCAGGAAAAACAGAAATTATCACTTGAAGAAAATACGCGAAGTGCTTATCAGATAAATTTCAAAAACCAGTATGATCAGCAGATCCGCCAACTTACGGAGGAGCTGAAGACATTGAGAGTCCTTTCTGCCAGACTTGAAAAACAAAAAACAGATTCACAGCAGCTGGTTAGTGCATTAAGGGGACAACTGGAGGCAGGAAACATACAGATGAGCGATTATATTAATGCTGTAAGAACTTTGAGGAGCATAAATAAAAGTCTGAGTGACAATAATATCCGCATTCAAAATGCGATCAATGAAATGAACTATCTTGTTACCAAATAGATAAATATTCTTTTATGTCCACAAATAGAGCACTAATTATTTTTTATTTTCTGGCAGCTTCAAGTCTGCTTTCAGTCTCAGGATGCAGACAGAGCAAACCAGCTTCAGAACTGGATGAGGAAGTCTCAGTAATCACTCCTGTTACTGTCACACCGGTTTTATTTGGGCCTGTCACTGAGACTATCGAGCTTCCTGCATCGACCGCATTTCTCAATAAAAGTATTGTGAGGTCAACAATTACAGGTACAATTGAAAGTATATCAATAACAATTGGTGATGTAGTGAAGAAAGATCAGCTAATTTGTATCATACGTACCAAAGAGTCATCAGTACTTAATAATACACTTAAAACCGACAGTACTCTTTCTTTCTCCGGGAAGATAAATATTGCAGCCCCTAAAGACGGAGTAATTAGCGGAGTTTCACATCAGAACGGTGACTTTGTTCAGGAGGGTGATGAACTTGCAGTTATTTCCGACCATTCAAGCCTTGTTTTCATCCTTGACACCCCTTTTGAATTTGCAAAATATGTCGAAAGATCAGGAAAATGTAAGATAAAGCTCCAGGATAACCGGATAATTGAAGGTTCTGTCTCAGGAAAATTGCCCGAAATGGATCCTTTGGCACAAACAGTGAAATACATTATCAGGACAGTCAACCCGGGTCAGTTCCCTTCAAATCTTAACGCTATTGTGAGCATAATTAAGAACCTGAAAAATGATGCTGAGATCCTTCCAAAAGATGCTGTTCTTGGCAATGAGACCCAGACCGAATTCTGGGTAATGAAGCTCTTAAATGATTCAGTTGCTGTAAAAGTTGATATCAAAAAAGGATATGAGAACAACGAGGAGGTAGAGATACTTGAACCTGCCTTCCTTAAAACCGACAGGATTGTACTGACAGGCGGTTACGGATTACCAGATACAGCAAATATTGTTATTAAGACGGGAAAGGATGAATAATTTTTTTCTTTCCCATAAGAACCCGGTCTCAGTTGTCCTTGCAGTTATAATTGCCGGAGGTATTTTTCTGTACGGTCAGATCCAGGTTTCCCTTTTCCCCGAAATTACTTTTCCCAAGCTCAAAGTAATTGCCGACAACGGAGAACAGCCTGTCGATAAGATGATGATCACTGTTACCCGTCCTCTTGAAGACGCCATAAAGAAAGTACCCGATCTGAAAGTTCTCCGAAGTGCCACCAGCAGAGGTTCATGTGAGATCTCCGCTTTCCTGAACTGGGATGCTGATATCAACATGAATCAGCAAATGCTTCAGGCCAGGATTGATGAGATTAAGAACGAACTCCCGGCAGAGGTGCAGATCGAGGTTGAAAAAATGAATCCTTCAATTCTTCCTGTAATCGGATACACAATTGAAAGCGATAAGAGAACACCCATTGAACTCAATCTGCTTGCAACATATACGATAAAACCATTTCTTTCCCAGGTTGAAGGAATCTCCCATATTGGGATCATCGGGGGAAAAACAAAAGAATTCTGGATAGAGCCCGATCAGAAAAAGATGAGCTCATTCAGTATAACACCCGAAATGATCAGGGATGTGATAGGTAAAAATTATTTCCTCGATTCAAATGGCTATATGGCCGATTATAAGAGGCTTTACCTTACAGTTACAAATGCCGGGTTATACTCTGTTGCAGATATAGAAAACGTAATTCTGAGAAATGACAACAAAAGGATAATCAGGGTAAAGGATGTTGCCAGGGTTAATGTGACAGAAAAGACCGAATACACAAGAATTAATGCAAACGGGAAACAGGGACTACTTGTTGCTGTCCTGAAGCAGCCTGATGCTAACCTTATAACCCTGTCAAAAAGCCTTGCCTCAAAGAAGAAGGAGCTTGAAAAAATATTACCGGCTGATGTTCATGTTGAATTGTACTATGATCAGGCCGACTTTGTTAATAAAGCAATAAAGAGTGTAAGCGATAGCCTTTGGCTGGGGCTTTTACTGGCAATCATTGTTGCAATAATGTTTCTCCGGTCATTCAGGGCCAGCAGTACAATACTGGTTGTGATTCCTGTAACTCTTTTGTTTACAATTATTGTTTTATACAGTGTCGGATACACTCTGAATATTATGACATTCGGAGCTATCGCAGCTGCAATCGGCCTTATAATTGATGATGCTGTTGTGGTTATTGAACAGATCCACAGAACGCACGAGGAATTTCCAGACAGACCTTCGACACAGCTTGTTCACCAGGCTATCAAATATCTTTTCCCGTCGATGGTCGGCTCCTCGATAAGTACGATTGTGATCTTCATCCCTTTTATGCTTCTTGGCGGGGTAGCAGGTGCATATTTCAATGTTCTTACCAATACGATGGTAATAACCCTTGTCTGTTCATTCATAGTTACATGGATAGGGTTGCCGGTTGTATATCTTTGGTTTTCAAAGCTAAGATCACTTTTCCCTGAAAGGAAGAAGGAAGAGATTAAACATACCCGAACAAGAAACTGGGTCGGATTCTTTATAAAACGCCCTTCAATCAGTATTGCTGTAATTCTGTTGCTGATCTGTTCCATATTATATATTCTGCCCCGGCTGGAAACAGGTTTTCTTCCTGAAATGGATGAGGGGTCGATCGTACTTGATTACCTTTCACCTCCGGGCACTTCACTCGATGAAACAGACAGGATACTGAAGGATGTTGAAAAGATCATCGTTACAATTCCTGAAGTACAGACTTATTCAAGGAGAACCGGAGCACAGATGGGTTTCTTTATAACTGAACCTAATAATGGTGATTATCTCATACAGCTAAAGGATGACAGGGAGAGATCCACGGAGGAGGTTATTGATGATATAAGAAAAAGAATTGAAGCCACACAGCCTGCCCTGACAATCGACTTCGGACAGGTTATCGGAGATATGCTGGGAGATCTGATGGCTTCAGTGCAACCAATTGAGATAAAGATATTCGGTATGAACCAGGCAGAGCTTCAGGATCTTTCGAAGCAGGTTGCAGGTGAGATTGAAAAGGTGGATGGAGTTGAAGATGTCTATGATGGAATCACCATAGCTGGTCCCACAGTGGAATTATTCCCTGATCATACAGAACTGTCGAGGTTTAATATTACTCCCGAATCATTCCAGTACCAGGTGCAGACTATGATGGAAGGTAACATCGTCGGCACTATCCAGGAAAAGGAACAGCTTACAAACATCCGGATGATATACCCCGGAAGCACTAAAAACTCACTGGAGAAAATCAAAAACCAGGACATATTCATGCCTGATGGAAAACTGAAACCGATCCAGTCATTTTGCAAGGTTAAGGTTTCTGACGGAGTGGCTGAGATAACCAGGGAGAATTTAAAATCGGTTTCCATAGTTACCGCAAGACTCAATAACAGGGACCTTGGAAGTGCTATGAAAGATATTCAGAATGTGATATCTAAAAAGATCTTCATGCCTCCGGGATATCATATTGAATATGGCGGAGCATATGCTGATCAGCAGAAATCATTCACTGAACTTCTGATGATACTGATCCTTGCGAGTTTGCTGGTTTTTGCCCTGATGCTATTCCTGTTCAAGGATTTCAGAGCAGCACTGGCTATCCTTTTCATTGCAGTTCTGGGAGTTTCAGGCAGTCTGATAGCTCTTTATATTACAAATACCGCACTTAATGTGGGCAGCTATACGGGATTAATTATGATCGTGGGTATAATCGGTGAAAATGCAATTTTCACTTTTCAGCAGTTTACCACAAACAGGCAGAATGGGACTGTTGATGAGTCACTTGTTTTTGCAATATCAACCCGGTTGAGGCCAAAGCTCATGACTGCTCTCGGAGCAATAATCGCTTTATTACCTCTAGCAGTTGGTGTTGGTACAGGAGCACAAATGCACCAGCCCCTTGCCATAGCCGTAATTGGAGGATTTATACTTGCACTGCCTCTTCTTCTGATAATTTTCCCAACGATATTACATCTGGTTTATCAAAAGGATGATAAGAAGAAGATCAGCGAAATAATTGCTTAATATAAATTGAGGTCATAAAATCCGGAGATCTCTAACCGCAAAGTGTTCAAAGAACTACGTAAAGGTCGCAGAGAAGATGAGTCATTTTAAAACTCTGCGATCTTTGCGAAATATCCTTTGCGAAACTTGGGGTAAATGGATTTCATTTCTATTTGCCCGGCTTAAGGACAATTGTATATTTTGCCGAAGCCTTAACCGCAGGCTCAGTAAAACTATCCTTATAGAATTGCTTGTTCAGATATGTTTCTGTTTGTGAAAGGTAAAATTCACTGGCCGGAATACCTGAATTACCTGTTGGGATTACAGTAAGTGATTCATCCCAGTTTGCAGTGTTAAAGATATGGCGCTCAGATGCCCCATGGTTCACAGCAAATTTTGAATCATAGGAATATGGAGATACAGTATGATTACTGCCTCCAATAGGGTAAGTCTTTGAATTTAGCTTGAAAATCCTGTTCAGGATGCTAACAGTTCCCAGCGGATGTGCAAGGGTGATTGTGTGGATATTACCCCATTTCCACTTTGTTGTGTCCGATCCATAATTTAGCGAAAGAGTCGCCACACAGTCCTTAAAGCTCCTGTCAATAATATCATCCATTGTTTCCTTTTGAGGAGTTCTGATATCATCCATCCACTCATCAGGTCCGGTTGTTATGACCTTGTATATATAATAATCCCTTATGACTCCGAAAAGCTGAGAATAGGCCGGACCAAGTTCATCTTCAAAGATATTTCTGGCAAAACTTGCTCTGAAAAACTCAAATACCGTTGGAGCAGTAAGATCTTTATTCATCTCATAATCCCACCCTTTAAGGGAGTTGAACGCATACTTTTGATTTGCACTCAGTTTGAGCTTATCTTCTGCTTTGAGGATGAATGGTGTAAGCAGTTTTGCATAATCTGAATGCTGGTCGGTTACCATCCTTTTAAAATCTTCAATGCTGAATACTTCTTTCTCACTGAGCATGGTTCTAATCCTGTCGATACGGTAGGGCAATGCAAAATCAGCACTTATATAATAAGGATAATCATCTCCGACTGTCTTGTTATTTGCAGAAGAAACGAAGCCGTTTTGCGGGTTAAAGCTTGATGGAAGCTGATCAAACGGTACATAACCCTTCCAGTCATATTCATCGGTCTGCCCGTCCCTTATTATCGTACCATTACCTTTTCTGATTGGAATGCCTCCACCTGTGTGAAGGCCGATATTCCCTTCAACATCTGCATAAACAAAGTTCTGACTTACAGACCTGAATGAGGTTAGTGCCGAAAGAAAGTCGTTCCAGTTGGTAGCCCTGTTGAGCAAATAAACAGATCTTATTTCATCGCTGAAGTCAAAGCCCGACCATCTCATGCTCAGAACAGCATCATTAACCTTCTGCATCCGGGAAATGATTGGTCCTCTATGGGTATATCTTAGATTCAGCTTTTCCTGGCTTCCTCCTTTAATCTTAATAATTTCCTCCTTTACTTTCATTTTCTTCCATTCTCCGTTGAAAAAATACTGGTTGGTGTCGGCCTGATTTATTTTCTCAGCGAAAAGGTCAATATCATCCACCATAAGATTGGTCATTCCCCATGATATTTTTTCATTGTGGCCGGCAACCACAAAGGGCTGTCCGGGTACAATTACTCCGGTTACATTCAGCTTCCCGGGGATAACCTGGTGCATTTGAATCCAGATGCCGGGAGATGAAAGGCTCAGGTGCATATCGTTTGATAGTACAGGTTTGCCTGTTTCAGTCCTTTTCCCTGTCACTGCCCAGTTATTGCTGCCAGAAAATGAAGCCAGTCCAAGTGCCTGTAGTTTATCCATTGATTTAGTGAAAGAATCAACATCCTTCATTGTCTTTTCATCGAGTTTGAAATCGGGGAAAACATAAGATTTAACTGCTTTCCAGTCGGGAATAAGCTGGTTTGTTTTCTCAATACCAGGCTTTTGTGCAAGACGGTAACAGCTGATGTCCATATTCAGATTCCCTGAGGCCAGGTCCCAGCCCATATATCCTATTATATTTTCAACATCTTCAAGAATCCAGGGGTCGGGTTTGTAGGATAAAATTTTGAATTCAGGGGGTAACTTGCTGCCGGCATCTTTAATATATTTATTCACTCCGTCACAGTATGCCTTCATACAAAGGCGAATGGCAGGATCTTCTTTTTCTACCAGCATTTTTGATTTCCCTGTCATATCAAGACTCCTGAGGAACAGGTCTGTTTGCACATAATCTTTACCAAATATTTCTGAAAGCCTGCCTTTTGTTGCTCTCCTGATCAGATCCATCTGCCACAGACGTTCCTGGGCCATCACAAAGCCAACGGCAAAATAGAGGTCATGCTCATCATTCGCATAAATATGGGGCATTCCGCGCTGATCCCTGTAAACTGTAACATCTCCTGAAAGGCCCTCAAGAGAAAGTTCCCCCTTCATTTTCGGAAGGGCTGAGCGCTGGATATTCCTGATAATTAAAAATCCTGCAATAAGTGCTATCACAATAATGGACAGAACGGAATAGAGAATGATTTTCAGTGCTTTCATAATTACCTGGTTTTAATAAAGTTGAAGATAATATTTTTTTTAAACCAACACACCCCTCATCCCTGATGTGCAATTGTTGCAGATTTCAATCTTTTCCCGGTTGTTGAGTACCATCTCCCTGAATTTCCTGAATTTTTCGCCATGCCATATATCCCTGAAAGTTGATTCATTCAGATCTCCCATGACATGATCACATTCTTTGTCAAAACAACAGGGAACGACTTTCCCGTCCCATGTGACAACCGGGTTCATCCATAGTCTGAAACAACTTCTGTCAGAGGTTTTCTTCCTTATGTATTTTCCTGAACCATTTTTTCGGTATCGTCTGAATTTCTCTTCTTCAGGCATCCAGCTTTCGGCCTGCTCCGGGTTTATTACCTGCATCGATTTAAGCCTGAGCGACGCTTTGACATCCTCAGCTAGTTTTTTCGCCTCACATATCTGTGACTCATTATATTTGTTAACCAGAAACTGTATCTCAAGCTTAAGTGAGGATTTTGTTTGTTGCAGTTCTTCAGAAAGATCTCTTATACCTCTTATCACTTTATCAAAGTCACCGTTTACTCTGTATTTTGTATATGTCTCCTTGTTCATCCCATCAAGTGATATTATCAGTCTTTTAATTCTGGATACTGCAAGTTCGTGATTGATTCTCTCATCCAGAAAATGGCCGTTTGTTGAAACGGTGACATTCGTCTTTACTGCCGATTTAACGAACCTTAAAAATCCGGGATGCATCATAGGTTCACCCTGAAAATAGAGGTTTATATTAAGAAGATAGTCACCTGTTTCGGAAATTATTTTGTTAAACAGCTCCTCCTTCATAAATCCACGGTCTCTTTTCATTGAACCTGAGCCTGAAAGACATTCAGGACACTGGAGGTTACAAATATTAGTCAGTTCAATCCCCACAGTTGAAGGCATTCCGGATATCAGTGGTTTTTGCAAAATTGTACCTGTGCAATAAGAAATTAATGAAGCGGAAGCGTTCAGATATCTTTCTGGGTTTATCATAATTCTATGGCAGGAAATATCCGGAAAGATATTAACTTTTCTCTTTCTTCAATAGGGTGAAGGGCTATCTTACAGGTCATACCGATGAACAGTAAAAATTTAAGCCAGGAAATGAAATTGTAAAATTTAAAAAAACCATCATGAAAACAGCAAAAAAGATACCGATTATAGGGTTGATAATCCTTACAATCTTTTCGGTGGAATGTGCATTTGCCGGCACGGTAAAGGAAAAGAACAAGAAGGATCAACAGAGTGTCCTTTCAATAAAAGGAAAGGTTGTAGATAAGGAAACGCAAAATCCACTCGTGTTTGCTTCAGTAACACTTAAGGAAACCAATATAGCCACAATCACCAACATTGATGGTGAGTTCATTATCAAGATACCCGAAGGGGAGACTACAAAAAGTCTTGAGTTCACGTTTCTTGGTTATAAGAACAAGGAAATTTCTTTAAGTGAAATGAAGAATAACGGATATAAAAACGTTATTTCGATGGAAGCGGCACCGATTCCTATCAAGGAAATAATTGTAAAACCTGTTGATCCTGATTATATAGTTGAAAGGACCATTGCTTCCATTCCTCAGAATTATACTGATGTTCCGAATCTTATGACAGGCTTTTACCGTGAAACAATAAGGAAGAACAGGACTTATGTTTCGATTGGTGAAGCATTAGTTGAAATATTCAAGGCTCCTTATAATAGTGACTTGAGATATGACGCCGCCAGGATATATAAAGGAAGAAAGAGTACAGATGTGGTAAAAGCTGATACAGTATTGTTCAAGCTCCAGGGTGGCCCGGTAACATCTCTTGAACTTGATATGATAAAAAACCCGGAGTTAGTTCTTACCCGAGAATCAATGAAATACTATAGCTACTCCCTGAGTGGTGTAGTTGAAATAGACAATAAACCTCATTATGTTATTGATTTTATCCAGAAACCTGAAGTTGAGATCCCGCTTTTCATGGGTAAACTATATATAGAAACGACCACATTTGCATTAACCAGTGCTGAATTTGGCTTCAATCTGAGTAACAAAGAGGCCGCTGCATCATTGTTTATCAAAAAGAAACCGCTTGGTATGAATGTAACTCCTGAAGTTGCAACTTATATGGTCAAATACCGTGAACAGGGCGGGAAGTGGTATTTTGCATATTCAAGGGCAGAGGTAAAATTCAAATGTATCTGGAAAAAGAGACTTTTCAAGACAACCTATACTACTATGTCAGAAATAGCCGTAACTGACAGAACTGACAAGGAAGTTATTAAATTTGCAAACAAGGATAAGATTAAGTTTACAGACGTCTTTTCTGACAAGGTATCCGATTTTGCTGATGTTGAATTTTGGGGCGATTATAATGTGATTGAGCCGGATCAGAGCATCGAAACAGCTATAAGAAGAATTGCCAGAAAGGTAAAATTCAGTGACAGGTAATCATAGTTCTTAAGATCTAAATGACCGGGGATATTGAAATAATAGGGAGGATCCGGAGAGGAGATATCAAGGAGTTTGAAACACTTTTCAGATCCTCCTATGGTTCCCTGGTAAAATACGCCAGAACTCTGATCAGAGATCAGGATACAGCTGAAGAAATAGTACAGGATCTTTTCTTCAACTTCTGGCAAAACAAGGAGAAAATTAAAATTGAAAGTTCTTTAAACGGTTACCTTTTCAGATCGGTTCATAACAGATGCCTTCATTACATTGAGCATCTTAAAGTAGTGGAAAGACATGAAAGAGAAATGTCTTACAACCCGGATAATGAGGCAGAAAGCCCTGCTGACCAGCTTCAATACAAGGAACTACAGGCAAAGATTGCCAGAACGATCGAGAAACTTCCTGTAAACTGCGCGAAGATATTTTGTATGAACAGGTTTGATGGACTAAAATATTCAGAAATAGCAGAAAAACTGTCAATCTCAATTAAAACAGTTGAAGCGAATATGGGAAAAGCACTTAAAGAATTCAGAAGAGCACTTGCAGAATGAAAACAAATATGGAGAATATTGAAAAATACACTGATCAGGATCTGGAAAAGATCGCTTCTCTTATTAGTGGTGAAACAATAAAGGAGGATGATCTTCTGAGGAAATTCAGAACGGATGATCATCTGAATACAGAATTAAAATGGAATGAAGTCGGGAAAATGGGAAAAGATAAAAATATAAATGTTGACAAAGCCTGGGGAAATATCTATTCAAAGTTAGAGGAGAATGGATTGTTGCCTGAAAATGAAACAAGTAATTACAGTTTGTTCAGAAGACCACTGATGAGAATAGCCGCATCTGTGCTTGTTATACTGGGAATTGGCGCAGGGATTCTCTACCTTAACAACAGGAATTTTACTTCGGCTGAAACTGTCATCGCCACTGATGGAAGTCAGAGGAATACCGAGGTCACATTACCCGATGGTAGCAAAGTCTTCCTGAACAGGAACTCAAAACTCACCTTTAATAAGGACACACAAAATTTCAACCGGAAAGTCACTCTTAATGGTGAGGCCTTTTTTGATGTTAAACATGATCCTTCAAACTCTTTTATAATAGATGCAGGCAATGCCAGTGTAAAAGTTCTCGGAACTACATTCAGTGTAATGACAAGCAATGCGCGAAACGAAGTTGAAGTATATGTAAAAACAGGCAGGGTGATGCTAAGTAATGAGGCCGGAACACAGAACCTTACACTTGAACCAGATTTTATTGGCACAGTTGATAAGAACTCCTCCATTAAAATCCTGAATCAGAATCCTAATTATCTGTCATGGTATACAGATCTGCTTGTTTACGATGGGAAAAAACTGGATGTGGTCTTTGCAGATATGAAAAGGGTTTTCAATATTGACATTGTTGCAGATAATCCGGAAATACTGAATAAATCAATCACAACCACATTCGAAAAAGAACCGGAGGAAACTATTATCCGCATTATTTGTTCTACCTTTAACTTTAGTTACAGAAAAGAAGGTTCAGTTTACCATCTTTCAAAATGAAAGAACCAATACCCGGATAATGTTGTCATCAAATGGCTGCATAACAAAAATAATCCCGGGCATTGCTTTTTTACTTATTCTTCTTCATTCAACAGGCCTTTCAGGCCAGGAGAATATACTTGATTCTGAATTTACGTTCAGGGCAGGGACGGTAAAAACTGGCAATGCTCTGAAACTAATAAGCCAGCAAACGGGTTATCACTTCACATACGACAGCAAGATCATCGACGCTGAACGTAAGACGGATATGACCTTCAGTAAGACTGCACTGAAGATCATACTTGACAGCCTGATGAACAACGATTCTCTAAAGTACTCAGTTATAAATAAATACATCATAATCTATAAGATCGCACCTCTTCCGGCTCAGAATAATGCCACACCGGAATGGGAAATAAGAAATATCTACGGGAAAATAATTGATGCTGAAACAAACGAACCCCTTTCATTTGCAACAATAGGAATAATTAGCAGGGGGAGAGGAACTGTCACCAATAATAACGGAGAGTTCGGACTTAAAATAACCAGGGATTGTATTAACGATTCCCTGAGTGTTTCATATGTAGGTTATTTTAGCAGGAAAATCCCGGTAAGGCAGGCTATCGGGAATAATTTTGATATCAGGATGACGCGGTCTTATATCTCAATTCCTGAGATCATTATTCATAACCAGATACCACAGGAAATCATTAGAAAAGCATATAACAATATCCCAAGGAATTTTGGGACAACCCCAGCCGGGATGACCGCCTTTTATCGTGAAGCAGTTATGAAAAAGTCAGAGTTGCAGATCTATACGGAAGCAATTCTCCAGATATACAAAAGTTCATATGGAGGGACCATCTTTAATGACCAGGTGAAGGTGGTAAAGAGCAGGAAGATTGAAAACTTAGGCAGGAAAGATACTCTGACAGTCAGGCTTAAGGCAGGTCTTAGCAGTTGTCTGCAGCTCGATGGCGCAAGAAATATATTTGATTTTATGTCTCCTGAAAACTTCTCACAATACGATTACAGGATGACTGATATAGTAAGTGTTGAAGATCAGACAGCATATGTTATAGAGTTCAGTCAGAAACCAAACATTGATATACCTTTGTTTAAGGGCTCTATTTATATAAATACATTTACTTATGCGATTGAGCAGGCAGAATTTGAGATAAATCCGGCATATATTCAGAAAAGCAAAGACAACTATATCACCTTCGAAACGAAAGGTTATAGCATCTGGCCAGCTTCAGTCAAATATAATGTCAGCTACAGGAAAATAAGCGGAAGGTATTTTCTGAATCATGTCAGAGGCGACCTTTTGTTTACTGCAAAACAGAGGAAGAGGCTTTTCAATTCTTCCTTTAATGTTTTCTTTGAACTTGCTGTAACGGATATCAGATTGGACAATGTTGAAAGGTTTGAAAGAGATGAATTGGCTCCGGTTCATTCTGTTTTCTCGAAAAACCTTCAGAACTATGATCCCGTTTTCTGGGGCAATATGGATTTTCTGAAACCCGAGGAAAGCCTCCTTCAGGCGTTGAAGAATATGAATGTAAAGCTTCAGGAGTTCACAAAATGATTTCGAATTGCGGAATTCCATCCTTCTCTAAAACCTTCGCCGAAGCTGCGGTTTTCGAAGAAAGCTTCGGCGGGCAAAGTCTTCACTCTGCGCTTTAAACTCTACGCTCTTCTAATACTTATCAATAAGCTTATATAGTTCAGTCAGATCCGGCGTCAGGATAATCTCTGTTCTACGGTTTTTCTGACGGGCATCTGGCGTGTTTTTATCATCTACCGGTAAATACTGACTTCTTCCTGCTGCTGTGAGTCTCATCGGGTCGATACCTGATCCTTCAAGCAGTACCCTGACGACTGTTGTAGCCCTCTTTACACTTAGATCCCAGTTATCTTTCAGCTGTGCACCAGCGCCAGGTGTAAATGGTACATTATCGGTATGGCCTTCAATTGTGATCTGGATATCAGGATTTTTCTCAAGGACGGCTGCAAGGTTTTTAAGTGCATTTCTACCGTTGGCATCAATATCCCAGCTTGCTGTCTTAAACAGGAGTTTTTCTTCGAGTGAAACATATACTTTGCCATTTCTCATCGATACAGTCAGCCCTTTGTTTTCGTAGTTCATCAAAGCCTGCGACACTTTGTTTTTAAGATCCTGGACTGTTTTTTTCTGAGCATCAAGGATCTGCTCAAGTTCTGTCATTCTTGCATTTCTTTTATCAAGTTCATAAGAAAGCTCATCAAGTGAGGCCTTTTTTGTATCCAGGTTCTGTTCAAGTTGCCTTAAAAGATCTTCTTTGTTTTGCAGGGTTTCCTGTGCTGTTTTAAGTTCTGCAAGCAACTTGCGTGTTTCATTCACATTTCCTTTTATCAGGTCCTCCTGGGCATTCTGAAGATCATTGATCTGACCAAGAAGCTTATTGTATTCTTCTTTGGTTTTATCCTTCTCACTCTGCAGCTTACCAAGATCCTGCTTTATCGCAGTTGCCTCTTTTTCCATTGAAGCTATCCTTGCCTCCATTTCTTTGTTTTTCATACTCAGATCCACATTCTCTGTCTTTAGGGCGTCCCTTTCGTTGAGATATTGCTTGCTTGTTTCCTGGAGAGATTTGAATTTCTTTCCCGAAACGCATGAAACAGAGAATGCAAGAATTAAACCTGCTGTCACTAAATTGAAAAATGTCCTTTTCATGATTATAATTCTGTTAACTCTTCACAAAAGTAAGAAAATCCCTTTACCACTCTAGTCTCTTCAAACTTTAGTCACTCAAAACTTCTTTTGTTATCTTTGCAGCGGTGTTTCCAGAATGAGATTTGAATGATAGCAGAGTACAGCTTACTTGAAAAGATTGAATCACCGGAGGATATCAGAAGGCTTGAACCATCTGATCTTGTCACTCTGTGTAAAGAGCTGAGAGAGTTCATCATTGATGAATTAAGCACGAACCCCGGCCATTTTGGTGCAAGTCTGGGTGTCGTTGAACTTACAGTAGCACTTCATTATGCATTTAACACGCCATATGATAAAATAATCTGGGATGTTGGTCATCAGGCATATGGACATAAGATCCTTACAGGACGCAGAAAGCTTTTTCATACAAACAGGAAGTATAAAGGTATAAGCGGTTTCCCACGCATGGCGGAAAGTGAGTATGATGCCTTTGGAGTTGGTCATTCATCCACCTCCATTTCTGCTGCACTTGGTATGGCCGTAGCCGCTCAGCGTAAGGGAGAAAACCGAAATGTAGTTGCTGTAATAGGAGATGGGGCAATGACTGCAGGCCTCGCCTTTGAGGGTCTGAACAATGCAGGCATTGAAAAATCAAACCTAATTGTGATCCTTAATGATAACAATATCGCAATTGATGAAAATGTTGGCGCACTAAAAGAGTATCTCCTCGACATTACTACAAGTAAAACCTATAACCGTTTTAAGGACAACATCTGGAAGATCCTTGGCAAGATGGGAAGAGTCGGACCCAATGCAAGAACACTTGCGGCTCAGATCGAAGCTGGATTAAAAAGTACGATTCTCGACAGAAGTAATCTTTTTGAAGGTTTGAATTTCAGGTATTTTGGACCGATTGACGGCCATGATGTGCTTCACCTTACTGAGGTTTTCAATGATATGAAGAGGATCCCGGGTCCAAAACTGCTGCATTGCCTTACCGTTAAAGGAAAGGGATTCAGAATGGCAGAGGAGAATCAGACCAAATTTCATGCTCCCGGGAAATTCGATAAAGAAACAGGAGAAATTATTTCCACCAGCAATGGAGCAGGCCCGGTTGCTTACCAGGAAGTATTCGGAAGAACAATACTCGAACTGGCACGGGCAAATGAAAAGATCGTTGGTATTACACCTGCTATGCCAACAGGATGTTCACTGAGTATTATGATGCAGGAAATGCCCGAAAGGACGTTCGATGTCGGAATTGCAGAACAACATGCTGTAACATTCTCAGCCGGACTGGCAACTCAGGGGATAGTGCCATTCTGCAATATCTATTCCACTTTTATTCAAAGGGCATATGACCAAATAGTTCACGATGTAGCCCTTCAAAACCTGCACGTTATTTTCTGCCTCGACCGTGGCGGACTTGTTGGTTCAGACGGAGCAACACATCATGGTTTTTTTGATATTGCCTTCATGAGGAATATACCAAATATGATTGTCACGGCGCCGATGGATGAGATAGAACTCAGGAACCTGATGTATACAGCACAGCTTGAAAAAATAACCAGTCCGATAAGTATCAGATATCCAAGGGGATGTGGTGTGCATTCTAACTGGAAAAGACCATTTGAGGAGATTGAGATCGGAAAAGCAAGAAGACTGAGTGATGGTAAGGATTTAGCAATTTTAAGTCTTGGCCATCCCGGAAACTTTGTTGCGCCGGTAATAAAGAAACTTTCTGAAGAAGGCATTTCTATAGAGCACTGGGATATGCGATTTGCGGCACCGCTGGATAAAGAAGCGCTGGATTCTATCTTTAGCAGGTTCAAAAAGGTAATAACTATTGAGGATGGGATACTTAAAGGAGGCTTTGGCAGCGCAGTATTAGAGTTCATGAGTGATAATGGACTCAAAGCTGAAGTAAATCGCCTGGGTATTCCTGATTATTTTGTTGAGCATGGAACGCAGGATGAGCTTATAGCAGAATGTGGATTTGATTCGGCAGGGATTGAGAAGGCTGTCAGTGGGATGCTTGGGAAGCAGTTATGAGCTGCAAAAAGATAAAAGATAAAAGTAAAAAGATAAAAGTTTTTTCTATTTTCGCAGTCCGGTCAGAAATTCGGACTGCAAGACTCCAAGACTGCATGACTGCAAGACTAATTAGCCCGGATGGCAGGGGCGAACGTAAAGTTCCGACATGTTATGTCGGAATAGTGAGCAGCCAGACTGCAGGGGTGGCCAGTTCCGCCATCCAGTAAATGAAGTCGAAGTTCTTTATAGGTTTTGAATAATTTATTAGCACCAGAATTATTAACGCCCGGATGGCGGAACTGGTAGACGCGCTGGTCTCAAACACCAGTGGTAGCAATACTGTGCCGGTTCGACCCCGGCTCCGGGTACTAAAAAAAGAGTGAGTGTGTGAGCGAGAGCGAACAACTCACTCTTTTTTTCTCGCTCTCGCACTGACTCTCACACTTTTTCTTTTTTCAGTTCAGGTGTGAAAAATGTAAATTTTCCAAAGAATTATGTAAAGATTTCCTAAATCCCAGGTTGCATTTTTGTGTCTGATTTGATACTGCTCCGAACGGCTTTGTCAAAGTCTGGCTAAAAAGCCTGTTTGTTATTCCGGCAGGAACTGAACTGGTAAATATCATTGGAGAGATGGCCGGAATCATTCCATTAGAAAAAAAGAAAAAAGAATAATAATTCCGAATAAAACTAATTCCAGATTAGCGTTATTCGAGACTCCTCAACCTCAACCTCAACCTCAACCTCAACCTCCCTTGCTCTTCTTCCCTTAGAACAGTTTAAGGCTAATACAATCAGCCATTTTTTTGAATCCCGCCACATCAGGATGCAAGCCATCATTCTGAAAAGATGACATAAGGCTTATTGTGTCTGCCGGATTCCTTACCACATAATCAAAATCTAAGACTGCATCAAACCGACCGCTGCTTCTGATCCATCCGTTAACCTCATTTCTGCAGGTTTCACTGAACTGATTATAGTAGCCATTTCCTTTAAAGGGAGTAATTGTAGCTCCATAAATCTTCAGGCCTCTTGAATGTGCAGAGTCAATCATCATTTTGTATGCTTCAATAAGTCCTTTGGAAACCGAAGCTGCAGCATCAGCATTTCTAACTCCGCCTATATCGTTAACTCCTTCAAAAACTATTACAAATTTTACACCAGCCTGTCTGAGAATTTCCCTCCCGTACCGTTTTATTCCAGCGGGGCCAAGGCAATCTTTAAGTACACAATTTCCTCCAATGCCAAGATTCAGAACACCTACCTGACTGGTACCAGGATTACCAAAAAGTTTTTCTGACAGGAGATCTGGCCATCTGTTTTGCATGTTTGTTGTTGAACCTCGTCCGTCGGTTATTGAGTTGCCAAGGATAGCAACACACGATGATGTTGCAGGTGCCTCAACATCAATACCGTTAATTACATACCAGTGCTCTGTTGTGGCTGCCCCAGTAAAATCTGTCACAGAAGGATTATTGCCGGTCAACAGGTATGATGTGGTACGCGACCCTGGATGTCCGGTTATATCGGGAGATGTATCTCCAAAATAAATTGTTATAGCCACATCCATCCTTGGTTGCAACCCGAACTTAACCGGATCTGAAATAATTGAAGTACCTGGAGCCAGAGTAATTTCCTTACTGCCTTTAAATGTAAGTACCAGGTTTGTTGGCAGCTTAATAGCGCTTTCGCCAGCTGAGGCAGCAATTTGGACAGAATGCAGAGTAACGGGGCTCTTACTGAATTCATTGGAAAGCTTAAGCCGCATTACATCTCCGCCAATCGAAACGCGAACAACCTGTCGCAATGAATTACCAGTCAATCCTGGTGCTGGCGGATTATTACGAGTTTCCACAAGTTGCATTCCCGTACTCCAGGTTGCCACCCATTTTTTTGCAGTTGTGTTTCCCGGCTGTCCGGAAAGACTCAATGTATTCAATACTATGAATGATAAAATAACTATTGAATACAAATACTTGGATCTTAAATGTTCATTTCTGTACATAATATCAGGTTTTTAATAACAGATCATTTTTTACTAAAATAGGTTTTATTTTGGAAATCATATTTATATCAATCACTTTCATCAGTCAGAAATTAATAATCCTCTTTTTAAAAAATTGTACAGTTTTTGATGTATAATTGGTGACTTACTGTAATGGAGTTTAGTATGAAGGGTTCTGATATCGAATTCCGGGCATTTAACCTTAAATATCCGGTTTTGACTGATTTTTATTAAAAATAGAATAGGTCAGGACTATCTTTAATATCTTTGGCCCCAGATCTAAATCACAAAGACTGAATGTTGAAAAAGAAATTTCATAGCTTAGTAAACATAAAATGTACATAAAATGAAGAAGATAATAAAATTGAAGTATCTTATTTTATTAGTAATAGTTCTGGTGTCTTTCAGTTCGTGTAATAACTTTAAAGAATATGAGCAGCAGGAAACCGATCAGATTGCCACTTATCTCGCAGCAAATCCTTTAAGGAATTTTGAAAAAAAACCAAGTGGTCTGTATTATTCAGAAGCTACTGCAGGAACAGGGATTCAACCTATCAAACATGATACTGTATTTTTTTCCTTCACAGTCAGTTTTCTTGACGGGACCGTCCTGAATTCAAGTGGTTCAGATACAGCAATTGTCCCTATTATGGAGGGATTCCTTATAAAAGGTCTTGATGAAGGAATTACTTATATGAAAACTGGTGGAAGGTCGTTTTTACTTGTCCCCTCAAATCTCGCATATGGCAGTTCGGGGTATTATACATATGACGCAACAGGAAATTATGTTGGCGTTCCTGGTTTCACCCCTCTTCTGTTTGATGTTTCTCTTCTAAGAGTTAAGACGTCAGCAATCAGAAAATAATCGAAGGTTCTTTCAAAAGATCACATTGGAGGCAATAGCTTTTATGAACGCATAATGTTGCCCCGCATCCAGGGCAGGTCCATTTCATAACTTCATTTTTCAGAAAGGCAGCCATTCCGGTTTCTTTGATTGTCAGGAGATTCCGGATAAGGCCTGTGTCGTATTTGATCCGGTATCTTTTATCGATATGCTTCAATTTAACACATGGGAATTTACTGCAATCATAACAATTTGTTGTTTTAATTTCTTCCCTGTCCGGACACATCTTTATCCTGCACTCATAACGGGTTTTCGGTTTGCTATCAGAAGGTGCAAGGCATCCGGGGCACCTGTTTTTTTGCCTCAGGAAGGCATGGCAGGTACCGCAATTGATACCACACGGAGCTATCTGCTCTTTTGTAAAAGATACTTTTTCTTGCATTGAAGGTCTGAATTATCGTCCATTTATATCGGGAGTGTAGAAAAAGACTATTAAACCACAAAGAACGCTATGTACTGTACCGATAGCTCCCGATAGCTATCGGTACGAAACTTTGCGAAATTTGTGATAAATCTTTGTGCTCTTTGCGGTTAATGGATTTTTACTTTTTCTACATCCCCTATATTTACCACTAATTTACACTGAATTAGTTAAATTGATTTAAAATATATCTTTAAATCAGACTGCCGGCTTTGAATTTTTTCATAAATTGATCAGACTGAAAATCTAAAATAAAGTATTATGGATCCAAGAATCAAAGATCTTATTGAAGATTACAAAAGAGGGGGGATTGACAGACGTGATTTTCTTAAAAGACTCACGATCTATGCCGGGGGTGCAGCAGCAGCTATGGCTCTTTTCCCATCACCAGACTGGAGCTCATTTCAGGAAAATGATCCCGATCTGGTTACGGAATTCATTAAATACCAGGGTGAGGCAGGGGAGATGAAAGCTTATCTTGCAAGACCTAAGGCTTCAAAAAAGTATCCTGCAGTTGTGGTAATACACGAGAACAGGGGCCTTCAGCCACACATAATGGATGTGAACAGACGTATGGCGAAGGAAGGTTTTTTGTCGCTTGCTCCTGATGGACTTACGCCGCTTGGCGGGACCCCTGAGAATGATACAAATAAAGCTGTGCAAATGATAGGGCAGCTTAACAGGGAACAGACCATAAAAAATTTCGTCGCTGCAGTAAAATACCTTGAAACCCATCCTCTTTCTAACGGAAAAGTTGGCTGTACAGGCTTTTGCTGGGGAGGTGCAATGACAAACCAGGTCGCCGTTAATACTCCGTCTCTCAAAGCGGCAGTGCCATATTATGGTATGCAGCCATCTGCAGAGGATGTGGCAAAAATAAAAGCTCCTGTCCTTGCACATTATGCAGAAAATGATCCGGGAATTGATAAAGGAATACCGGCATTTGAAGAAGAGCTAAAAAAAGCGGGAGTTGAGTATCATATCTATACTTATCCTGGAACCCAGCATGCCTTTAACAACGATACTAATCCTCAGCGGTATAATGAAGAGGCAGCAAAACTTGCATGGAAACGGACAACTGATTTCTTCAAGGAAAAACTGAAATAGAGGTTGAAAAAGGTTGAAAAGGTTGAAAAGGTTGAATAGGTTTAAACCCTTTCAACTTCTTCTCCATGCCTCCGCAACGGTATCTGCGAAAGGTTTAATGTGGGTGAAGAAGCTCTTATATCCCGCACATAGATAATTAAGTCCTGCTTCACCATCAGGAGCCTTGATGAACCTGTTTTTCGGACATTCTCCGTTACACATATCAACTACTTCACAATCGAGACAGTATTGTGGAAGAGTGTTTTTCTTTATCTGTCCGAAAGAAAGCTGCATAGGGCTGTCAATCATTTCAGCAAGGGATCTTTCAGAGATGTTCCCGACAAGATGTTCCTTATCAACAAAATGATCACAGCAGTAGAAATCTCCATTACGTTCAACAACCGGAACACCTCCGCATGTTCTTTTTAAAATACATAGTGTATGATCCTGCCGGAATGAGGTCCTTAATGATTCCTCAATTATCTGAATCTTCACTTTGCCGATATCCTCTGATACCCATTTATTAAAGACAGAAATCAGGAATAAACCAAAATATTCGGGTATTACAGTATCAGGCGTCAGACCGGATTTATTTTTGCCTGATCTCCTTACAAGAGGAAGAAATGTGATATATTCTGCTCCAAGGCTTCTGATAAACTGATATACTTCTTCCGGGTGGTCTGCATTCACCGAGCTGACGACGGTTAAAATTTCGGTAACAACCCCGTGGTTTTTAAGAAGATTGTATCCCTTAATCACTCTGTCAAAGGAGCCTTTCCCGTTTCCTGTTTTTCTAAGTTTGTCGTGGAATCTCCCTGGTCCGTCGATGCTTACCCCTACCAGGAAATTATGTTCAGCAAAAAATCTGCACCACTCATCATCCAACAGTGTTGCATTAGTCTGTATTCCGTTTATTATTTTCTTTTTAGTGCCAATTATTTTCTTCTGAACCTCAACAACCTTTCTGAAAAAAGCCAGTCCGGCAAGAGTGGGTTCACCACCATGCCATGCAAAAAAAACATGATTATCAGTGGTTGCAGCGTCAAGTTCTGCTATATATTTCTCAAGCACAACATCGGTCATGGTGCCACTTGAAAGGCCCTGTTTATCAATGTAATAACAATACCCGCATCGGATATTGCAGTCGCCCCCGACAGGCTTGACAAATACCTGGAACTCCCTAGAAGTATTCATTTCAGGAATAATTTAATGCTATTTAAGGATTTTTTTTGGTAAGAAGCCAGGAACTTCATTCATATAATACTTGTAATCCGGGATTCTCCTGATAAGATCCTTTTCTTCAAAATTTGATTGCAGAACCACCCATATTAAGCCTGAAATGACTGCAATTGTAACACTTATGGAGGGCCAGATAATAAATAGTGCTAAAAATTCCAGAGCGGTTCCAACATGAATGGGGTGTCTCACAACTGAATAAATACCACTCCTTATAAGATTATCCTTAGTTGACGGAGCTGCCGCCTTTATCCTAAGTTGAAGCAATGCAATAATTATTATTATACTGCCTGCAATAATCATACATAATCCAGCCATATTGGATATAAACCCAGTTCTGTAAAATAATTCTGCGGATTCATCAATTGCCATTACGTATCCTGCTGCCCATACGGGAATACCCAGGACATCCCTCAGAAGAATTGTGATAAATGTTCCTGTTTTCGGCCCCCATTTTTCAGAGTATTTGGTCGTGAAGGCGCTTGCAAGATTTGAAATAAATCCCGCCAGCAGTGGAACAAGAAACAGGTAGGATTTCATTTTAGTATTCCTTCAAGGACTTTGCCAGAACTTTCAGCTATTCTTATTTTTAGTAAATAATATACGGTTCGTGTAATATCAATCAGATCACCCTGCTCCGGATCAATTTTTCCTTTCTTAAAATCAGGACCTGATGCATAAAGAAGAATATGTCTGCAACCTCTGCAAGTGTCTCCATGTCCAGCAAAACCATCACTGATGCCGTCGAGGTGCCTTCCATGGTCATTTACAATAAAAAATGCTGTTGTATTCCTGTAATACTCATCATCCTTGAGAAATTTCCAGATGTTATAGGAATATTCATCTGTCATTTCAACTCCTTTTAAATAATCCTTAAAGACACCAGTATGACCTGAGAAATCGGGTTCACGGAAGTTTACCAGAAGCAATTCCGGGTGGTATTCTTTTAAAACAGAAATAACTCTTTTGAATGTAACACTATCATGCCGGTACCCGCTGCCATTACCTGAGATTCCACAATCTTTCATTGGCCTGTAGGTTCCTTTCCACTTAATGTCATTGCAGTCAGATAAGACTTCAAGCTTATCCTTACTGGTGATAATCCATGTAAGTGTGCTATCTAAGTTAAGAGTACTCCTGAATATCTGAAAAAATGAAGGTTTATCCGGTAACTGATTGCCCGAATTGTCAATTTCCTGGTGTATACCGGTGGTAATTGAGGTATGTCCGCTCAAAGTGTATGTAGGACCATTATTATTAAAGTTTGTGAGAATAATTCCTTCAGGAGCAAGATCTTTTGCTATATGTGGTATATGTGTATGTAATGAATCGCCCCATGTTTCTGAATATCTGGCTCCGTCCATTACAACTATGACGATATTTTTTGTGAAAATGTCTTTTTCAGTCCGGATCCTGCTGCAAGAATAAATGAATAGTAGTGCAGATAAAAGCGGATATAAGATAAATTTTCCTGCCACTGTCTTATAATCATTAAGTTAAACTCAAATTTACAGAATTAGTTTGGTTTAAACATCGTCAGCTGTTTGTAATCCGGCAGCCACTTCAGGAATAATTCCCATTCTCACATAGATAGGTCTTACCTTGTCCTTTAGTTCGGGAAGCCTCAGATAAAATAAAAAAGCTCCTAAAATACATGCAACGCCTCCGGCAAGTATTGTTGTCGGGGTACCAATAACTTTCGCGAGACTTCCAGCCAGAAGACTTCCGACAGGCGCAGTACCTATTATGGCCATAGTATAAATGCTCATTACCCTTCCTCTTTTATCCTCATCTACAATTGTCTGGAGTATTGTATTACTGGCAGCAGTATGTAACATCATTCCCAATCCGGAAACCAGCATCATTACCACTGAAAGTGAAAAGCTTCTTGACAGTGAGAATGCAATGAGCCCAAATCCCGATAGCGCTGCTGCAAAAGGTACTAACCTTCCCAGCTTAAGCACCGATTCTCTTGAAGCCAGGAAAATTCCGCCGGCAAGGGCACCCAACCCTACTGCGGCCATCAGGAATCCGAAAGTATGAGAATCTCCATTTAATACATCCTTGGCAAATACCGGCATCAGGACCTGGTAGGGCATAGTCATAATGCTCATGAGACCCAGCAATAGAATAAGATGTTTTAAAGGAGAGAAACCGAAAGTATAATTGAACCCTTCCCTGATATCTTTGATAATATGCGGATTCTTTTTGCCATTCTCTCGGTGTGGCACTTTCATCATCAATAAGGAAGCGATAACAAAAATATAGCTGATCGCGTTGGAGAGAAAACATATTCCTTCTCCTACAGATGCCAGCAATACTCCTGCGACTGACGGGCCGATGATCCTTGCCCCGTTGAACATCAGTGAATTCAGAGCGATCGCATTTCCAAGGTCCTCTTTCTTTTCAACCATATCAACCACAAACGATTGCCTTGATGGGACATCAAATGCATTGAAGCAGCCAAGAATAGTACTTAGTACAACAATATGCCATACATGAATGTTCCCGGAATAATAGAGCCAGGTCAGAGCGAATGCCTGGAGCATAGCTACAACCTGAGATGCTATCAGAACATAGTACCTGTTCCATCGGTCAGTGAGTACACCTGCAATG
>JAHEYW010000157.1 GCA_023251395.1 Bacteroidales bacterium | reverse complement strand
TGATAAACAGCTCATAAACAATTATGAAGACAAAAAACAGCCAGGATCAGAAACCAGATGGTTGGTTTCATATTCCAGAGTTTTCACCTTATAAAAGAGTTGAATGTATATGATAATGTCGAGCTGCCACTCATATACAGAAAGACTCCTGCCCAGGAAAGGAAGAAAATGGTGATGGCATCGCTGGAAAGAGTAGAGCTCACAAACAGAATGCATCATTTTCCTTCTCAGTTGTCTGGGGGTCAGTGTCAGAGGACTGCAATAGCAAGGGCAATTGCAGGAAACCCCAGGATCATTCTAGCCGATGAGCCGACAGGAAATCTCGATTCAAAGATTGGAAACGAAGTGGTAGATATCCTTGCAGGCCTTAATAAATCAGGTTCAACAATTGTGATGGTTACGCACGATGAGCATATAGCAAAATCAACTCACAGGATTGTGAGATTATTCGATGGCAGACTGGTAGGGTAAGAAATAAATCTGTTTAGTCATGTTAAAGAATTACTTTAAAATTTACCTGAAAATTGCAGCTGAAAACAGACTTTATACTTTTCTGAGCCTTTTCGGGATCAGTATTACCATAATGTTTGTGATGATCTTCAGTATGACAATTACTAAGATTACCAGTGGCTCTGGTCCTGAGAAGGACCTGAAAAACACAGTTTTTTGCTGGAGGGCCAAATCTGTTCCTGTAAAAAATGGCAAAAGAAGTATGGGATACAGCATTTCACGCTGCGGAAAATGGATCTCCGAAACCCACTTTAAAAATATCAAGAGCGCAGATATTGTCTCAATGTACGATGGCCCGGAGTCGTGGGAATTCATTCTGAACGGAAAGTATCAGAAAAAGAAACAGACAAGGACTGATGCGGAATACTGGAAGATTTTTAATTATAAGTTCCTGCAGGGCAGACCGTATACAAATGAAGAGGTTACAAGCGGGGCTAACCTTGCAGTTATAACCAGGTCATTAAGTGTCCTGTTATTCGGACAGGAAAAAGATGTTCTGGGTAAAACGGTTCATTATAATTCTACAGATCTGGTAATTACAGGAGTTGTTGAGGATCCTCCATTAACAGACCAGAATGCTGTCGGTGATCTGTTTTTTCCATATACACAACTGAAGTTTGGCATAAACTCCGATAATTATCTGGGAGGATTTATTACCGCTTTCAAAGGGAAGTCACCCGAGCAACTTAAAGAAATCAGAAAAGAGGTTCAGGATGTGGTTTCACGTCTGGATGTAGCAGATACAACTCAAGCACTTTACATACCCGGACCTAATTCCCAGCTTGAAAAAATGATGATTGGATATGGTGACCCGGAAGATTATTCACCTGGAGTAAGCCTGCTTAAATACCTCCTTATTGTCCTGGCATTTATCCTTCTGCCGGCAATAAACCTGATGGCATTGAATTTTGCCAGGATACATGAACGCGGTGAGGAAATAGCTATAAGGAAATCGTTCGGAGCCTCAAGCGGTATGCTCAGAAGACAGTTTCTTTATGAGAATATCTTAATGACACTTGCCGGCGGTGTGATAGGGATAATCCTTTCTTACCTTGTGGTCATCCTGCTCGGGAATTCACTGACAATCAACCTTGACTTTTTCAGCCGTGTTCCGGTTACCTTCTCGTTCAATTATAAAGTTTTTGCAGTATCCCTGGCTGCCTGCCTTATCTTCGGGCTTCTCTCCGGATTTCTGCCTGCAATAAGATTATCGAAAATGAAACCTGCATTATACCTGAAAGGGGGTGAAATATGATAAAGCAGTTTTTAAAGATCCTGTGGAATAACAGGAGACGCAACATACTGGTCTTCGTCGAATTGTTTATGATCTCACTGGTTCTTACCAACCTCACCATATATCTTGTCAACATGTATGAGATCTACAGGATAAAAACATGCTATGATACATCCGATGTTATACTGATCCAGATAAGAAAGAAAAGCAGCGAGGAAAAGAGTATTACTGAGAATTCATTTAAAAACCTTAAAAAGGTAATCTCCTCAAACCCGTTTGTAGAGTCAGTTTCTTTCTGTAATAATGCCACTCCATACATGTATAACTCCTGGATGGATCAGATGGATCATGATAGTGTTAAAATTGGTATCGGAACTCGCTTTACTGATATCGACTATGGGAAAGTAATGAAAATACAGCCTGTAAAAGGAAGGTGGTTTGATGAGACCGATTTCGGGAAGGAAGTCAGACCAATCCTTATCTCAAAGGATATTGATGAGGAATATTTTAAAGGTAACTCCATTGGGGCAAGGGCTAAAATCAGGGACAAAGAATATGAGATTATCGGTGTTACGGAACGTTACAAAAGAAGTGATATCGAAACTCCTGAAAAATTTGCGTTTTTCCTCAAAGACAGCATCAGCTCAAAAAGATATTGGGGAGATGTGAATATACTTATCAGAACAAAAGAAAACATGACCTCTGAGATGCTTAATGTTGCACAGAGTCAGGTTTATTCAACTATAAATAAGGATAACTGGACGATTGAGGGTCTGAATTCACTTGAAAATATGCACGCTTCCCAGAATGCAGAAAGTTACCAGCGTAATTATCTTACTGTTATTATAGCTATTTTCATCATAGTGAACATTTTGCTTGGAACTGTTGGAATACTCTGGTACAATACAAATCTAAGATATCACGAAATAGGAATCAGGCGGGCAATTGGAGCAACAGGAAAAAAGATCAGGCAGCATTTGATTGGTGAAAGCATATTACTCGCAATTACAGGTCTGCTTATTGTAATCCTGATTGTTGCTCAGCTTCCTGTCATCTTCGGAAGCGGTAAAACCGAGCCTGGAATTATCGCTAAATCACTCATAATAAGTACTATACTAATGCTTATCCTGGTTTTCCTGAGCACATGGATACCTGCCAGCCTGGCTTCGAAAATTAACCCTGCAACTGCACTTAAGACAGAATAGTTTCGTAATTTCGTTGTGATGGCGGCCATACAAAGAATATTGATCTGCGACGATGATGAGGCAGTAAGGAGCTCTCTTGGTTTCCTCCTGTCACGAAATGGCTACAATACAAATTTTGCAAAACAGCCAGAGTCGATACTCAGACATATATCCCTGGAGAATTTCGACCTAGTGCTCCTTGACATGAATTATTCTGCATCTACAACTGGAGAGGAAGGATTATCATTGCTCCGGGAAATTAAGTTATCAAAACCGATGCTACCCATAATATTAATAACAGCATGGGGATCAGTGGAACTTGCAGTTAAAGGTATTAAGATGGGAGCTTCTGATTTTATTGTTAAACCATGGAACAATAACCAGCTGCTTAAAATAATCGAAACTTCAATTTCTCTTTCTGAAAAGGTTTCTCCGGGAAAGAAATTTAAAAGCACCAGGAATGAAAATGAATTTGGTTCGATTATTGGAAACGATACTAAGCTGTTTGACATTCTGGATGTAATTAAAAGAGTTGCTCCTACAAATGCCCCTGTTCTTATCACAGGTGAAAGTGGAACTGGGAAGGAGCTGATCGCATCTGCAATACATGAATATAGCGACAGAAAAAACAGACAGTTTGTAAAAGTAAATCTCGGGGGTATTCCGGCGGGTCTTTTTGAATCAGAGATGTTCGGTTATAAAAAGGGGGCTTTTACAGATGCAAAGCGTGACCATGAGGGAAGGTTTGAGAGGGCGAACACCGGAACTATTTTTCTTGATGAGATAGGCGATCTCGCCTCTTCTTCACAGGTAAAGTTGCTGAGAGTATTGCAGGACCAGACTTTTGAGCGTCTGGGATCTTCTGAAAGTATATCAGTTGATGTCAGGGTTATTTCTGCCACCAACCATGATTTGTACTCAATGGTGTCCAGAGGATCTTTCAGGGAAGATCTTCTATACCGTATAAACCTGATTCATATTGAAGTACCACCCTTGAGGGAAAGAAAAAATGACATACCTCTGCTGGCAGGTTTTTTTATCGGGCAGGCTGCAAAAGCATACTCTATACCCCAAAGGAGACTTTCACCACTTGCTGAGGAATGGTTGTGTAACCAGTTTTGGCCCGGCAATGTCCGGGAACTAAGGAATATGATCGAAAGGACTGTTCTCCTGACAAGAGAAGAACAGATACTTCCGGAAGATTTTATCCTGGTAAAAAAGAGTGGTAGTATCAGAAATGGCACATCTTCAGCTTCAGCTGCTACGCTGGATGAAATGGAAAGAAACATGATACAGAAGGCACTTGAAGAGTGTGGAAATAATATCGCCAGGACTTCTCAAAAGCTCGGTATTGGACGGGCAACTCTATACAGGAAAATAGAAAAGCACGGAATACATCTGGACAGGAATGAGTAAGAAATGGATAATTATCTGGCTTGCACTGGTTTTTTCCCTTTTCCTGCTGCTTGCTATATTTAGCTTCTATAAGGATAATCCAATTTTACTTGTTGCTTCTGAGGTGGTAATACCAATCCTTTTCGGAATAACCATATACATAATAAACAGGTTGATCAGACCATTTTCAATAATGGGCCGGAGTATCAATATGCTTAAAGAAGGTGATTTCAATTCAACACTTGTCAGAACCGGTAATCATGACATTGATGCCCTCATAAATATTTATAATTCAATGATCAATAAGCTAAGGGAGGAAAGACTTTCAATCCGTGAGAAGAACCATTTTCTTGACTTATTGATTGAATCATCTCCTCTGGGAGTAGTGGTTCTTGATCTGGATGAAAAGATCCTGAGCATAAACAGAGCTGGTTACAGATATCTCGGAATACCTGTGGGAGAGCAAAAGGGATTGATTCTTACAAGCCTTGACAGCTCACTTGCTAAATCATTAATCTCAGTTTCTTACGATAAAAGAGAATCTGTTATTCTGGCAGACGGAAGAAAATACGTCTGTCAGCGTCTGTTTTTTATGGATCATGGCTTTAAACACCCATTTTATATCATTGAGGAATTGACCGAGGAGATCCGGAAAGCTGAGAAGGAGGCTTATGGAAAGTTGATTAGAATGATGGCACATGAAGTGAACAATACTATCGGATCGGTGAATTCAATAATGACAAATGTTATTTCCAAACCGGATTCCTTTACTGAACCTGAAAGGGATGAGATAATCTCTGTGCTTACTGTTGCTGTTCAGCGGAATTACCAGATGAACAGATTTATGCAGAATTTTTCGAATGTTGTCAAGCTTCCGTTGCCAGAGAAGGAAAGAATGGACCTGAACAGGTCGGTAAATGTGGTAGCGGACTCATTCAGACCGGCAATAAAAGAAAAAGACGCAACACTGATTCTTGATCTTGAACTGTCATCCCCTCAGCTGTTTGCTGATCAGAGCCAGATGGAACAAGTGTTTTCAAATATTTTAAAGAATTCTCTGGAAGCCATCGGAAAGAACGGGACGATACGTATTACAACCTCATCAAGTCCCAGGAGAGTTGTTTTTGAAGATGATGGCCCTGGAATAGATGCAAGTGTAGCCGGGAAATTATTTTCACCCTTCTTCTCTACAAAGCCAGGGGGACAGGGGATAGGACTTACGCTGACACAGGAGATCCTCTCAAACCATGAATTCCTTTTTTCCTTCACCAACAGGAAAGAGAGAGGCACAGTTTTCACAATTAACCTGGAAAACAAGTATTAATTATCAGCTCCGGATCATAAGTATGTAAAAAAACAGGAGCACTTCTGTTATGCCTTATTCTTGTTTAGCAGCAGGATCAGGCATCCAATTGCAACTACCGCGTCAATAATGAACATAATCGAAAGTATTACATCCCAGTTTTTTAAGCCTACAACACCAAACCCAACACCTAATCCGATCAAAGGGAAAACAACACCCAGGATGCTGGCATACTTCTTATCCATAAATAAGAGCACGCCAATTGTAAAATATACTATTCCAAACCCTAGCATTGGTAAAGCATTCGCGTCCCTGACCTCTTTAAACATTGGTAATACATGCATAACCCCCGTGATCACCAAAAGCAAAGCAGCTACACAACGGATAGTTTTCATAATTAGATTATTATTAGTTTCAATCTGGCAAGTTACACCAGTATAATTCAGAAGTCAAGTAAATTGACATGAAATGCAAAATCAATATAAACGCACGGACAAATCATAATGAAAACCCTTCTGATCATGACACCAAATGCCAAAGTTTTCTAACTTTATTGCAGGCTGATTGTTGAAATTTCATTCAATTATATGAAGAACTTCGTATTAATTATGCTCCTGTTCGTTTTCTGTAAGACTGGAATCTCACAGGTTGTATCGGGTTATATAATGGATAATAATTCCAGAAGCAGGATCAGCTTTGCAACCATCTATATCAATGGCACTTACGTTGGCACATCAACAGATCAAAATGGCTTTTTCACCCTGGATATTTCAAAGAAAGCATCAATGCCGCTGACTGTCAGTGCACTCGGTTATTATTCCGTTACTTTGAGCAAGTATTCCACTGATACTCTTAACCTGATCTATTTAGCTCCCAAAGATTTTGAACTAAATGAGGTGGTAGTCACCGATAAAGGAGATCACGGAAGGAGAAAAGAAAATCTTCAAAGGTTCAGGAACGATTTTCTTGGTACATCACCAAATTCAAATAATTGTCAGATAATCAATGAGGAAGATATAAGGTTTTCTTTTAACCCGTCAACAAGAATATTTAAAGCCTTTTCTGTAAACCCCGTTGAAATTGTCAACAAAAACCTTGGTTATAAGATCATCTACTTCCTCGATAAATATGAATTTTATTATCCGTTCCGGGCACAGATATATGGAACCATAATAGGTAACTATCAATTTGTTGAAGATACCATTATTGACAAAAGTTTACTTAGAAGAATTGAAGAGAGGAGAAAGTTAGCTTATCTGGGATCAAGAATGCATTTCTTCAGGGAGCTCTGGAGAGATAATTTAAAATATGCCGGATTTGAAATTAAGGATTCCTTATTTAAAAAGATTAATTATAAAAATATTGTTGTTGAATCCAAAAGAGAAGGATCAACAGAGGTTTCGAAATATTTGAATTACCAGGGAAAGATCTATATCGGTTATCATGATAATAATGATATAACAATCATAAGAATAAACAGGGATCATATCTTTTTCAACAAAGATGGTTTTTTTGATCCTCTGGGTATCGTATGGGAAGGTGAGATGTCGAATCAACGGATTGGAGATCTTCTGCCATTTGAATATTCACCCGGTTTGCCAGAACAATGATTTGTCAGAAAAATTTCTCAGACAGGATTACTGACCCAAACGGCAGGTTTGAAGAGACATCAACCTGTAAATGAACTAATCTCAATCTTTATCGAAGCCTGATCGAATTTGCATTGAGAAATTAAATGTATAGATCACCGAGGGTTCTTTGGTTGAAATTAGCTAAATTGATGCATGATTTTGACATCAAATTCTATTTATCATCAACGACTTAAAACTCTTACTATGAAAGCGAATATTTTTATTTTGACTTTGATTGTTGTCACCCTTGCATCTGCCTCTTGCGGCAAACAGAGACCCGGACCCATACAGGCAGGTGAGAATATTGCAGTAGTATCAACGCAATATGGCGATGTCCGAGGATATATTGACGATGGCATTTTTGCTTTCAAAGGGATACCATATGCTAAAGCTGAGCGGTTTATGCCACCTCTGCCAGCTGACAAATGGGAGGGAAAACGTCAGTGTACAATTTATGGACCTCAGGCCATGCAGGGTACAGCACAAAAATGGAACGGGCAGAGTGACTATGGTTTCGGTTTCACATTCAGTGTCGAACCGATGGATGAAAAAGAGTCATTTGTGCTTAACATCTGGTCGAAAGGTATTAACGATGGTAAAAAACGCCCTGTGTGGTTTTGGATCCATGGCGGAGGCTATGCAAACGGTTCAGGCAACCAGCTCACTTTCTTTGACGGACGAGCAATGGCTGAAAAAGGTGATATAGTTGTTGTTACAGTAAATCACAGACTTAATATCCTCGGTTACCTTGATCTCAGAGGCCTTGGCGGCAAATTTTCTGAATCTGTTAACCTTGGTATGCAGGACCTTGTTTTCGCCCTCCAATGGGTTCATAATAATATCGCCAATTTTGGAGGTGACCCGAACTGTGTTACAATAGACGGACAATCAGGTGGAGGAGGGAAGGTTTCAACTCTCATGGCAATGCCCTCAGCAGCAGGCCTGTTCCACAGGGCAATTGTGCAGAGCGGCTCAACGCTTACTTTAGGGAATGGTGACGACAGCAAAGCATTCGGTCTGGCCTACGTTAAGGCACTGGGTCTCAAACCGGAACAGGGAGATTCGCTTA
>JAHEYW010000156.1 GCA_023251395.1 Bacteroidales bacterium | reverse complement strand
GTCGAGATCAGCCAGAAGGGTACCTTGTCTGACAACATCACTTTCATTTGCATAAAGATTAGAGATCCTGCCAAGGATCTTTGAACTAACGGTTACATTATCAGCATCTACGTGAGCATCATCGGTTGTTATGTACATAGAATAATCACGGTACCAATAATATGCACCTGCAAGAACTAAAAGTACCACCACCGTAAGTGGGATATAAACTTTGATCCTGTTTTTATTTATTTCAAGTCTCATAAATTGTAAATTGTGTTAGTCTTATTTTATTATTTAATTTTTAGCCTTTAATGCTTTGATAAATACTTCAGTAAATTCTACTGTATTTTCAAGTAGTCTGTCATATTCTTCCTGTTCAATGATCATTGTATTTTTATCATTTACGACTGAAACCCTTAAACCTTTAAGTATTTCGAGGAAAAGGGATGCGGATCTGTCCGGATCATCTGTTTGGAAGATCCCCTTTTTTATTCCCATCCTGAAAATTTTTAGCAGTATCTCTTTCTCTTTTTCCCTGAAAACTCTTCTGGTTTCTTTAATTACAGGTTTAAGATCTGAATAAGTATCAAGTCTCAACCGGCTTAAATTCAATAGTGTACGAAAATAGGAGAGTCGCTTTACGGAATAATTACGCAGGATATCTTCAGGATCTGCTCCTTTGGTAATACTTTCCGATACCAGAGTAAGGAATTCATTCTGTTCTTTTTCCACGACCGCGATATACAAAGACTCTTTGTCTGGAAAATAATAGTAAAGAGATGCTTTGGATAGCTTCAGATCATCAGCAATTTCCCGCATTGATGTCTTTTCGATTCCATAGAGACCGAACCATTTCTGGGCAGTTTCGATTATCAGATCGGCTTTATTGCTTCTGTCGCTTCCGGATTCCATTGAATTTTTTTTAAAGCTGCAAATATAACAATCGTCCTGACTTATTTGTTCAAATGGTCAGATTTTAAAGATATTTTATTCACATTTTTGATTACTATTCTGGTAAAAATGAAATCATATTTGCAGTTAAATGTCTATTGAACAGGTTGAATCATTATAAAATACATTATTATCTTTATACCAGATTTAAAAATAATTGTATGAGACGTAATCACTTTCAGATACTGATAACAATATCATTTCTTCTTCTAAGTTTCGCCCTGGCGGGTCAGACCAAAATCGATAGACAATGGCCCGGATACAGAGGATATATGTCAGCCGGCATTCTCGACAATGCAAAGCTCCCTGAATCATTTGATCCAGCCACTATGAAAAATATAAAGTGGAAGATAGAAATTCCGGGTCTGGGTATATCGAGTCCTGTGATCTGGGAAAACTCTCTCTTTTTAACTACTGCAGTAAGTAAATCAGACAGTGCTGGTTTTAATCTTGGTTCTCAGATTGGAGTTGTTTCGGTAAATGATTCATCTGTACATCAATGGAAAGTGTTATGTCTCGACAAAAACAGTGGCAAACTTATTTGGGAGAGAACTGCACATACAGGAATCCCGGCGATGAAAAGACATCCTAAATCGTCTCATGCAAATGCTTCCGTTGCGACTGATGGTAAATACGTCATTGCATTTTTCGGCTCTGAGGGTCTGTACTGCTATGATATGAAAGGCGATCTGCAGTGGCAAAAGAATTTTGGTGTGCTGAAATCAGTTTTTTTCACGATGAAATCAGCCCAGTGGGAGTTTGCCAGTTCACCAGTTTTGTATAATGGGGTTGTTGTAATTCAGGTTGATGTCCTGGAAGATTCTTTTCTGGCAGCATTTGATGTCAAGACAGGAAAAGAGCTTTGGAAAACCACACGCGACGACTATCCCGGATGGAGTACACCGAATATTTACAAGGTGGGAGCAAGGACCTGTATTGCAGTAAATGGATATAGACATATTGGTGGTTATGATTTCGATAACGGCAAAGAGATATGGAGAATGTCAGGTGGAGGGGATATCCCTATTCCGACACCGGTCATTGGGGAAAATATGATCTACATCAATGGTTCCCACGGAAAATCCTCTCCTGTATTTGCCATCAGTTCAATTGCAAAAGGTGACATTTCACTTGCAGAACAGACAGCATCAAATGAATTTGTCAAATGGAGCAAACCACGCCTTGGATCATATATTCAATCGTTGCTTCTATACAGGAATCATTTGTACAATATACAATGGAACGGTACTGTAACTTGTATGGATCCGATTACCGGTAATGAGTTGTTCACAGGGAAACTTGGCAAGGCCAGAAGCTTTTATGCTTCGCCTGTAGCATCAGATGGCAAAATATATATTACGGATGAACAGGGTACTGTATATATCTTCCAGGATGGTCCTGAATTCAAACTTCTGGCAGAGGTATCTCTTAATGACCCAAGTATGACAGCAGCTGCAATTACTGAAGGAACAATTTATTTCAGAACACAGCATTTCCTCATTGCCGCTGGAAATAAATAATTATCCGGAAGATTGATTTGTAGTTATTCTCTCCGCAGGCTTTCGATAAGAGAGGTCTGTTTTATTTGTCTTACCGAGTAAAAAATAGTGGCCATTCCAATCAGGAAAACCATTATTCCAATCAATCCCAGTGACATCCAGGGGATATCAGATCCATTTCTGATAGAGGGGAATGTGGCAATTATAGGTGGTATGGTTCCAGTTATAAATCCCGAAATAAGAATGAAAATATGTTCTTTGAGAACAATTTTTCGTATCTGTTTTCCGGTAAATCCTGTTGCCATTAGCAGGGCAAATTCCCTTCGACGCATATTATAGTTTCTTTTAAGCACAAACCCAAGACCAGCAATTCCAAGTATTAACCCCAGTCCGCCAAGAATAGTGAACACTGATAAATAAGTATTAGTTACTTTGAAGAATGAGGAGAGTCTTTCACTGGTTGTTGAAACGGTAATTCCATAATTTTCGAATCTGTTCTCAAGCAGTTCAATGTACTTTTGAGTGTTTTCACTTTTCCCTTCAGCAAGGAATAAGGAATTACCTGAGACTGAAGGGAAGAATTTTAGTACGTTTTCCTTATTTACCAGAAGATACCCCTGAAATACTGAAGACTCCAGTCCTCCGGCAATAACAATATCAAGTATCTGACCCGATTCAGTTTTAATTTTTAATGTATCACCGATCGATTTTTTAAGTCCCCAATCCAGAACAGTCTGATCAGCAACACCATATATGGTATTTTCATTCGGTCTTTGGGTCAGAACAGACCATGGATTCTTTTTATCGGCATTAGCTATCAGTCCTGAAAATGAGAAGGCTCTCTTAAGCATAAATTGACCCGGATCGATGCCAAGAAGTGGAGGTGAAGCTACATGGTTAAGATTCAGGCAGCTTGCATTGTCTCCTGAAGTACTTCTTCCCTGTACAAATGACAATTCATTTCCAGGGTTTTCATACAACCCGAAACTTCTTTTCACTTCCTTTATATTAAGATCTTCTTTTACCGGTATCGCAGTCTCTGCCCAGATTAAATAACCTCCTGTACCACCTGATGTACCCAGGCTGCTATTGCTTATTTCCAGTCTGTTAACGCCGGTTATTATAACTGCAAACAGGCCTGCTGCTATAAAAATTGCAGGTGCCAATGCATGGGAGGGATGATATCTGAAATATTTCCCGGCAATTTCGAAAGTGATCGCTTCGCCTGACCTGCGAAGATTTCCCCTGAGAATATATTGTCTCCACAAAAATATTAAGGAAAGGAAAGTAAGTATGCCAGCTGAAAATGATAGCGTCCTTGAATTGAATCCAGTCGTAAATAGTATTATGATCGCAGTAATTGCTGCAAAACCAGTAATAGAAAGAAGCCACAAGTTCTTACTTCCTGAGGCAAAATTGTGCATTCCAGTTTTTACCTTATTGAGGTTTGAACTATATCTTCTTAATCTGAAAGCAATTATAATCAGTATAAAAATAAATGTTGAGATGAAACCATAAGCTATATTTGAAAAGTCTGAAAAGGAAACCAGGGCATCGGTTTGAACTGCACCTATCCACACAGAATTCAGTCCTTTTATTATCAACCAGTTTATACCCATCCCGGCAACTGCCCCGATGAGCGATCCAACAAGTGCTATAGACCCGGTTTCGATAAACAGAAGAGTGTTTATCCATCTATTTCTGAATCCAATAGAAAACAGGGTCGAAATCTGTCTTTCCCTTGTGTCCAGTGATGAATTCACATTAAGCACAAGGAGCAGGACGCATGAAAAGATCAGGAAAAACCCCAGGCTTATAAAGAGAGATGTAAAATCGACACTTTCCCTGGCAGCTTTAATCATCTCTTCTTTTATGTTTCTTACAGTAAATCCTGTTTTTTCAGGCTCCAGTTTACCGATAAGGCTTTTCTTTATATCGTCAGCATTTATTTTCGATGGGAACCTGATAGCAGTTAATGGCCCAAAGTTATTTCCCCAGATCTCTTTCCCTTTCTCGTAGCGGATATATGCTTTTGGTGTACCCCGGAATTCCTTCCAGTATTCTTCATCTTTTTTTCTGATTCTATCCATCTTGATCTTTATACCAGCATCCCAGTCAGAACAGGATTCCTTTCCGGCAATTCCCGGAAATTCGGGCATAAGTAAAGAATCAGAATAGATCCCTTTTATGTCAACAACTTTTGTGATTTTGAACTTTTCAGCACTTTCTTCAAGTTCTTCCATCTTCCCCGGATTATACCATGCAATTGAGATTGAGTCGTTTTCAGAAGCGTGAAGATCTTCTGCAAGCCATTTGTTTATTATTATATCATTTTTGCTGTGGATCTCATTTTGTAAGCCAGTTCCCACAGCTGATATGAAAGAGTAGGGTGTGGAATTATTATTATGAGAAAAAGAATTGGCGAGATATGTTATTACAGGCTCTGCTTCAGGGACAACCTTTTTAATCCCGTCATAAATAACCTGGTCAATAAAAACTCTTGAGGAAACAATCTCATTTTCACCTGTCTGTAGTATGTGTCTGATGTTAAGGCCTATATCCTCAGGTATGAGTACCTGTTGCAGAAGTTCAGAAGTTTTCTTGAGTGTAAGATCATTTTCTGACTTTACCAGGAGCCTGTTTACCTTTACCGCTGTTCCCGTAATATTTTTCAGATCATCACAATTGATAAAAACATTATCAGGTGTAATCTGGTTTATGCCCAGGGAAAAATTTCCACAATTTTCAGGTGATATCAGAACTGAGGCTTTTAAAACAACAGATCCATTTTCTGTCGATGGGGCAAATGGTGAACTGGAAGGTATATCCGAGAGTTGTCTGAAGCTTATTGATATTTCATCTCCCTGCCTGAGGTTAAGCTTTTTAGCGAGAGAAATGTTGACAGCAGCCTCTCCTGAATTGATGTTGATTTGGGGACTACCCTGAAATGAAAAGAAATCTTTTGATATACCAAATATATTGATATTCATTGTTTTCAATCCATTACCTAAGTTGAGACAGTACCCGGTAGTCTCCAAGAGTGAAATAGAATTGGTATTAGATTTTTTTGAGAATCTTTCTGCAAGCGAGGGGGAAAAATACCGAAGTCCCGAACTGATCACCAGATCGGTGCTTCCGAGTTTTGTTTCAGCTGATTTTATCAGGCTCTGTTTAACTGAAAAACCTGTGAGAATTGAACCTGTAATAATTGCTGCAAGCAATGCAATTATGATAAACTGGTTAGTAACAGGTTTCCTATTATACCTGATCGATTTTAGTACTATCCGAAAAAGGCTAAGTTTCATGATCTTACTTCAAATTGGATAGCAGCTTTCCATTTTCGAGTCTGAACTTCATCTTCATTCTGTCTGATAGACCTTCCGAGTGAGTTGCTACAAGTACTGAGATCCCAAATAGCCTGTTCATCTCTAACAGCAGATCACACAGTGTTTCAGCGTTTTTCTTATCCAGAGAACCTGTTGGTTCATCTGCAAGCAGGAGGGAGGGCTTATTTACAAGGGCCCTGACAAGGGCAACTCTCTGCGCTTCTCCTCCGGAAATATTCTCGGGATATTTATCATTAAAAGACAGTATTCCGATTTTCTCCATCAGTTCTTTTGAATGATCGAGTTTTGAAGATAATTCCTGACCTGTTATTTTTCTGGATAATAAAGGGAGAACAATATTTTCCCGTACGGTAAGATGCGGCAACAACAGATGATCCTGAAATACAAATCCAATATTCCTGCTCCGGTAATCTGCCGCTTCATTATTATTAAAACCCAGGATGGATCCCCCATTGAATATTAGATCTCCGGAATCGGGTCTGTCAAGCATGCCAATAATATTCAGAAGTGTAGTCTTTCCTGAACCTGACGGGCCTGCAATAGATATTGTATCACCCTCGTTTATAATCAGATCCAGATTATCGAGTACAATTCCACGCTGACTGAATGATTTATTTATTTTATTTAATTGCAGCATATTCTTTCTGCTTAATATTCATCAAAGAATGTAAATACTGATTTTCAGATATTTTTGTAAACTCTCACTAGTCCCTCTGCCATTGTTGTAAAAGATAGCTTTTCTCTGACAGCGACTTTCCCTTTATTTCCCAACTCTTTAATCAGATACCTGTCATTTAAAAGGTTCTTAATATTATTCACAAGGTCTTCAACTGTGTCAGGTTGGTATAGAACTCCTCCACCTGTAAGACTGATTATTTCTTCAAATGACCCTGTTGCAGGCTGAACTACAGGGATACCTGCTGCGTTGGCTTCAAGAATATAGAGCCCATATGCATCATGTTTTCTTACAGGAACACTGAGCACATCTATCGAGTTAAGGAACTCAACTTTATAATTACCGATGAATTCCGGATAGATCTTTACTGATCGTGAGAAACCATTCTCTTTAATTTTTTTTATCTGGTCAGATATAAAAGGTTTGTCGTCCCCGGTGTAGCCTCCGCAAACATGTAGTGATAGATTTTCAAATTCCTTCATCTTCTTGAGGAGGATGAAAGCATCCGTCATTTTGTCAAATCCATTGTGATAGCTGACTCTTGAGAAAAAGCCAATTGCAGGATCGGGATTAGTTTTAACACTGTCGCTTACCCAGTTAAGATCGATCCCTGATGGAATAACGTGTATTTTTTCTGCCGGAATTCCTGTTTTGTCAATAAAGAATTCCTTGAAATAATTGCTGGGACAGATAAATGCATCGACATTTACTGCTTCTTCACCTATCATTTTCCATGCTCTGGACTGAAATGGTTCAGCCATATCATTTATCCAGTCATCCTCATTTTGCAGTGAGCAGACGATTTTTACATCAATTAGTCTTTTTATCTGGTAAGCCAGACCAATAATAAGTGCATTTGAAAGCTGTATAATATCAGGCTTACCATTATGTTTCAGATAAGTGGTCAGCCTATTAACTTCTTTTTCCCTTGCGGTATACTTTCCGTTTATCATATTCAAAGTAATATCTTCCAGCCCTTCTGTCCTGGTAGTGCCAGCCTGATTAGCCGCAATTTTAAGCAGCAGAGGTGAGTCAAGGATTTTATCGAAAAAGGTAGGCATATCTTTAAAAATCCTGAATTTCTCACGCAAATAGGTGGAAATTGCTCCGAAGAACACTTTATCATCAAATCCACTGTCACTATACATTTTCTCAGGTGGCAGATATAATGGGATTGCATTTGAAGTGATCCCGTCAGATGCTTTCAATGCCTTGAAGTACATCATGTCACGGAAACAGTTACTGCAGTAAAAAGAACCGCCTGAACCTGTAACGAGAAACACTACTTTCATAGTAAATGTTATTTTGTTATCTTGTTATTTTGTTATTTTGTTATTTCGTTATTTCGTTATGGTGCTCTATTTTCCGAATGCAATAAGTCTTCCGTCCTCAGTCAGAATAAAAAAACTATCCTTAGTGACTGCAGGCGAAGCACTAACTGAACCACCAGTATTGTAGCTCCATTTTTTAGACCCGTCGGATAAGGCAAGGATATATACATTCCTGTCCATACTGGCAACAAGCACTTCATTTCCCGAGATAACACATGAGCCCTTTAAACTTCCATTGGTCCTGAATTTCCATTTAACAGTACCATCTGATAGATTATAACATATTACAATCTTATTTTCGTCACCAATTATTACAACACCTTTTCCAATTGCAGGTGCTGCAATAATTGAACTCGTCTCTCCATCAGAGATTTTTTTCCAGTCGTATTTTCGTGAAACAAGATTTAAACAATAAAAGTTACCTTCATAATCTCCAAAGAATGCACTGGAATCAAATAGGGCAGGGGAACCCGCAATATAGACCCCGATTTGAATTGAATCTTTCTCCTTGCCCGCATTCGGATCAACTACTCTTACAATTCCATCACATCCGCCAAAAACTATGCGGCTGCCAGAAATTG
>JAHEYW010000155.1:4951-8456 GCA_023251395.1 Bacteroidales bacterium | reverse complement strand
AGTACAGGAGATGCTGGGGCACGAATAGATAATGACCACCGAGATCTACACACATATCGACAGAAGCTACCTCCGTGATACACTAATGATGTTCCATCCTAGATCATAGCCTGGTATTCACATTCATTTACAGTTAGTTGCTATGCAGTTAACAGAATTTCAGAAATTCAAATTTATATTTTAACTTTGCAACTTATTTTGAAAAAAAATTAAATTCATTCAAATCAATAAAACTATGTCAAAAGTAAAAAGAGTTTATTCCTTCGGGAACAAAACAGCTGAAGGCAAAACAGACATGAAGAATCTCCTTGGCGGTAAGGGTGCAAACCTTGCTGAGATGTGTCTTCTTGGCTTGCCGGTACCTGCTGGTTTCACTATCACTACTGAAGCCTGCACTGAATATTATTCAAACGATTGCAAACTTCATCCTGACCTTATGCCTGAGGTTTGGAATGCTATGAAACTTACTGAAAAAACCATGGGCATGAAATATGGTGATCCTGAGAATGCACTTCTCGTTTCATGCCGTTCTGGTGCGCGCTCGTCTATGCCTGGTATGATGGATACCGTTCTTAATATTGGACTTTCCACAGCGACCATCCCTGGTTTCCTGAAAAAAACAAATAATCCCCGCTTTGTATGGGATTCATACCGTCGTTTAATTATGATGTATGCGGATGTTGTTATGGAAAAAGCTGAAGGTATTGACCTGGGCGAAGGAAAAGGTATTCGCAAACAGCTCGATGAGATGCTTGATGAGTTTAAGAAGAAAAAAGGATATAAATCAGATACAGAAATATCTGCAGATGAACTGAAATTCCTTGCAGAAGAATTCAAGAAAAAAATCAAAGAAGTTTTGGGCAAACCATTCCCGGATGATGCAAAAGAACAGCTTGAAGGTGGTATAATGGCAGTATTCAAAAGCTGGAACGGTAAAAAAGCTGTTTCATACAGGAGAATCGAAGGAATTCCTGATGATTGGGGTACAGCTGTTAACGTACAGGCAATGGTATTCGGAAATATGGGAGATACATCAGCAACCGGTGTAGCCTTCACACGTAATCCTGCTACCGGTGAAAACCTCTTCTATGGTGAGTGGCTGGTAAATGCACAGGGAGAAGATGTTGTGGCTGGTATCAGAACTCCAAGCCCTCTTAACAACGAGACAAAGAACGAACAGAACAAACACCTTCATAGCATGCAGGATGCGATGCCGGGAACCTACAAGGAACTTTGCAACATCCGTGAGATACTTGAGAAATCATTCCACGACATGCTTGATATAGAATTCACTATTCAGGAAGGTACACTTTATATGTTACAGTGCCGTGCTGGTAAACGTACCGGTACCGCTGCCCTGAATATGGCTATGGATATGCTTAAAGAAGGTCTGATCGACGAGAAAAAAGTAGTGATGAGAGTTGATCCTGCCCAGCTTGATGAGCTCCTTCACCCTATTTGTGACCCAGAGGTAGAAAAGAAAGTAAAAGTTGTTGTAAAAGGTCTTCCCGCAGGACCTGGTGCTGCAGTAGGTAAAGCAGTTTTTACAGCTGAAGATGCAGTAGCATGGAATCGTAAAGGTGAAAAAGTTATCCTCGTTCGTGAAGAGACCAATCCTGAGGATGTTGAAGGCATGCGTGCTGCTGCAGGTATTCTTACAGCAAGAGGAGGAATGACTTCGCATGCAGCTCTGGTTGCACGTGGCTGGGGTAAATGCTGTATCGTTGGTGCCGGGGGTCTGCATGTTGACTCTGCTGCCAAAATAGCAAAAATAACCGGTACAGATATTGTCATTAAAGAAGGAGACTCTGTAACTCTTAATGGTACAAAAGGAAACGTATACCTGGGTGCTCTTAAACTTATGGATGCTTCTGAAAATCCTCGTTTTAAAGATTTCATGACAATTGTGGATAAATACCGTAAAATGGGTGTCCGTACAAATGCTGAGACTCCTCAGGATGCAACTATTGCCCGTTCCTATGGTGCAGAAGGTATTGGACTTTTCCGTACAGAGCACATGTTCTATGGTAAAGGTTCAGAACAACCTCTTTTCCTGCTTCGTAAGATGATACTTAGTGCAAATGAAACTGAGCGCCGCAAAGCTCTTGATGAACTGTTCTCATTTGTTAAAAAAGATATGAAGGAAACTATGGATGCCATGAACGGACTTCCTGTAACCTTCAGACTTATTGATCCACCGCTTCATGAATTTGTTCCTCAGGGAGCAGAGAAACAGGAAGAACTTGCAAAAGCTCTCGGAATTAAAAAAGAAGATGTTGCAAAACGAGGTGAATCTCTTCATGAATCTAACCCGATGATGGGTCACCGTGGTGTAAGGCTTGGCATTACATATCCTGAAATAACAGAGATGCAGATAAGGGCTATGTTTGAAGCTGCTGCTGAACTGATGAAGGAAGGTAAGAAGCCTTATCCTGAGCTGATGGTTCCAGTAACATGCGAAGTTGCAGAGCTTGATGTGACTAAAAAGATATATGATAAAGTCAATGCAGATATCTGCAAAAAATATGGCGTAAAGGAAATCCCATGCAAATATGGAACAATGATTGAGATACCCCGAGCATGTCTTCTAGCTGACAAAATGGCCAAGACAGCTGAATTCTTCTCATTTGGTACAAATGACCTGACTCAGATGACTTTTGGATTCAGCCGCGACGATACCGGAGCATTCCTGCATGATTATCTTGACAAGAAGATACTGCCCGCTGATCCTTTCCAGACAATTGATCAGGATGGTGTTGGCCAGCTGATTAAAATGGCAGTTGAAAAAGGCCGCGGTACAAGATCAGAACTTAAGGTTGGTATTTGTGGCGAACAGGGTGGTGATCCGGCTTCAGTAGAATTCTGCTTCAAAGCTGGTTTAACCTATGTCAGCTGCTCTCCTTTCAGAGTTCCGATTGCCAGACTGGCTGCTGCACAGGCATCTATAAAATTTGGTAAGTAATCTTATTTTATACGATAGAAGAAGGGGCCAAAAGCCCCTTTCTTTTTTCATGGCTGCCCTATCATTATGGGCAATATATTTATATGTCTTTCGTAATAATGACCCGGTTTAAGGCATTTTACCCTATTACTTAATATTATTAACCTGGCTAAGACCTGAACACCGCCCCTAAGTACTTCCTTCTTGATTTTGTTCAAAATAATATGCCATTTAGCATATATTTTATTTCCCTTCCATTAATTTCATATCTTTGATCTCCTCCTGGTAACCTAATTAATTCTTTATGATAACTAAAAGTGAACTTGCTGTTTATGGGATTAATGACATAAAGGAAATTATATATAATCCATCTTACGACCTGCTGTTTAAAGACGAAACAGATGAGAATCTTCAGGGTTATGAAAAAGGCAATGTAACTAAGTCAGGAGCAGTCTCAGTTGATACAGGAGTATTCCACGGAAGATCACCAAAGGATAAATACATAGTACTCGACGAAAAGTCAAAAGATACAGTCTGGTGGAAGTCACCTAATGCAATGACTTC
>JAHEYW010000155.1:0-4941 GCA_023251395.1 Bacteroidales bacterium | reverse complement strand
AACAAACCAATAAATGAGGATGTATGGGATTATTGTAAAAACCTGGCAGTCAGGCAGCTGTCCGGAAAGAAGTTGTATATTGTGGATTGCTATGCAGGAGCTAATATCAACACCAGACTCAATGTAAGATTTATAATGGAAGTAGCCTGGCAGGCTCACTTTGTTAAGAATATGTTCATCAGGCCTGAGCCTGAAGAACTTGAGAATTTCAAGCCTAATTTTGTGGTTATGAATGCCTCAAAAACAACCAATCCTATCTGGAAAATTCAAGGACTTAATTCTGAAAACTTTATCTTTTTCAATCTGTCTGAAGGAATAGCTGTAATTGGAGGCACATGGTACGGCGGGGAAATGAAAAAAGGCATTTTTTCGGTAATGAATTATTACCTGCCACTTAAAGGTATTGCCTCAATGCACTGCTCAGCCAACGTAGGAAAGAAAGGTGATGTAGCTATCTTTTTTGGTCTTTCCGGGACCGGTAAAACCACTCTTTCGACTGATCCTCACAGGGCACTTATCGGCGATGATGAACATGGTTGGGATGATGATGGTGTATTTAATTTTGAAGGTGGATGCTATGCAAAATGTATAAACCTGAGCGAAAAGAACGAACCCGATATCTATCATGCAATCCGGAGAGATGCGCTTCTGGAAAATCTTGTTGTTCATTCTGATGGGACTATTGATTTCAACGACTCATCAAAGACAGAGAACACCAGGGTATCATATCCGATCTACCATATAAAAAATATTGTAAAACCTGTTTCCAAAGCCGGACATGCATCAAAAGTGATCTTCCTTACCGCAGACGCTTTTGGAGTTCTGCCACCCGTAAGCAGGCTTACTGAAGAACAGACAATGTATTATTTTCTGAGTGGCTATACAGCAAAAGTTGCTGGCACCGAAAGAGGCATAAAGGAGCCTGTCCCATCTTTTTCCACTTGTTTCGGGGCTGCATTTTTGATGCTCGACCCTCAGATTTACGCAAGAGAACTTACAAAAAAAATGCTTCTGCATAAAGCTGATGCATGGCTTGTAAATACAGGGTGGATAGGAGGTGCTTTTGGAACAGGGAAAAGGATTGATCTCCCTTCTACCAGAAAAATAATTAATGCGATCCTTGACAATTCGCTAAATAACAGTGAATTCAAACGGATCCCAATTTTCAATCTTAATATCCCATCAGGTATAAATGGAATAGACAATGACCTGCTTGACCCATGCAAATCATGGAGTACCATTGAAAAATGGAACCTCGCTGCAAAGGACCTTGCAATGAAATTCATCAACAATTTCAACAGGTTTACAACAAATCCGGAAACAGCTGAACTTGTTAAACATGGTCCCGTGCTGTAATTGAGGGTTCGCAAATAATAATATCTTTGCCGGAAACACATTTTATTTCAAATGGATATTCTTATAATAATTACTGTACTCCTTCTTGCTTATCTGCTTGGTTCCATACCTACAGCTGTATGGGTGGGTAAACAATTTCATGGTATTGATGTACGTGAACATGGCAGCGGAAATGCAGGTGCAACAAACGTCATCAGAGTCCTGGGCTGGAAAACTGGCATACCTGTTTTGATAATTGATGTTGCTAAAGGATGGCTGGCAGCTTATCTTCCTGTTATATTCAAACTTGCAGAGCATGGCAACGAAACATTAACAACCTTTCAGATCGTTGCAGGTTTAATCGCAATAACTGGACATATTTTTCCGGTTTTTGCAAGATTCCATGGCGGGAAAGGGGTTGGAACCACTTTCGGTGTTCTACTTTCACTGCACCCGCTTCTTACACTTTCCTGTGCAGCAGTTTTTCTGACAGTGTTGCTTATAACCGGCTATGTATCTGTATCGTCAATGAGCGCCGGAATTGCTTTCCCAATTTTACTGTTCTTTGTTTTTGGCACACCCTCACTCGTTTTCAAAATATTCTCTGTATTTGTGGCAGTGGCACTGATTCTGACTCATAGAAAGAACATCAGGCGCCTCGTCAAAGGAGAGGAATCAAAATTTATTAAACGTAAGAAGAAGGAGTGATTCAGAACTGTTCAAGAAGCTCAATCCTTTTATTTATTGGCGGATGAGTGGAAAAGAGCACCCCCATCGAAAATGATCCATTCTTTTTCGCAACTCCCGGATTCTCAATGAATAGCTGTGCCACATCTTCCCGTTTAACTGCTTCAATTGTCGGATCGACTGATATTTTGCGAAGTGCTGATGCAAGAGCCAGTGGTCTTTTTGTCATATCCGCTGAACCAGCATCGGCCATATATTCCCTTTTACGCGAAATTGCGAATCTGAATAGTGAAGCTATCAGGTATCCCACAGCAGCGAGCACAAGTGCAATAATAATCGCATAACCACCACCTTTCTTATTCCTGCCAAGACTTCCGAATCTGATCGTTCTGAATAATGCCTGAGCAATGAAAGCAAAAATACCTACGAACACAATCGAAATAATCAGCAGCCTGACATCCCGGTTTCGAATATGTGTCAGTTCATGAGCAATTACGGCTTCCAGTTCTTCATCATTAAGCTTTTCTATAATCCCTCTGGAAAGTGAAACAGTAAAGCTTTTTTTGTCTATGCCGCTGGCAAATGCATTAAGTGAGTCGTCTTCAATAAGGTTAATCTTTGGCATTGTCATTCCCGTTGATATGCAAAGGTTTTCCACGAGGTTATATACTCTCTTATTCTCGTTTCTTGTCAGAGGTCTTGAATCTGTGGCAGCTCTGATCATTGTTGAGTGTGAGAACCATGCGATGGTAAACCAGATCAATACACCGATAGTGATCCACGGCAGAGTATTCAGGAACTCACGGTTGACCGTCTCCATTGTCTGGTTTTCTACTTTAAGAGAGAGTAAGAAAAAGAATAGCCAGGCAAGAACAAAGAACACTATCGGGAACATCATAAGCAGTAATACAGATCTGGTGTTATTCCGCCAGATCTGTGACTGAAGACCAACATATCTCATATTCTCAGAACTGGATCTTTGGTGGCTGTTCTGCACTAACTCTCTGTTCACCAAGTTCAAACATAGTTTCCCGTTTGAAATTGAACAGAATAGCAATAAGGTTTGAAGGAAAAACCTCAATTGCCACATTCAGCTCTTTCGTAGCTGAATTGAAGAATCTTCTCGCTGCTGCCAGTTTATTCTCAATATCGGCAATTTCATTCTGAAGATCCATAAAATTCTGACTTGCCTTTAGGTCAGGATATGCTTCAACAGAGACCTTAAGTCCGTCAAGTGCAGTTGAAAGTCTTCCTTCAGCCGCAATCTTTTCATTTATTGTGGTGGCTTTCATCGCGTTGGACCGGGCTTCTGTAATTTCGGTAAGGACACCGCGTTCATGTCCCATATACCCTTTTACTGTATCAACAAGTTGTGGTATCAGGTCGTGCCTTTGTTTCAACTGGACATCTATATCAGCAAAAGCCTGCTCCCGGTTGTTCCTTAATCTGATCAAACGGTTATAGATCGAGACTGTAATAAGGAAAAGAAGAACTATGATTCCGATAATGAAGAATAAAACTGCAATCATTTGTTTAAAGGTTGGTAAGACATTAAAGAAAATAAAGATAGTAAATATTGCTAAATTTGACACTTCAATTTTCAGACTGTCTTAATACTATTCAACTATGATCAATGGTAATCAGATGCTCGAGGTAATTCTCAATCGGCAAAGCGACAGAAGCTATACTGGAAAACCTGTTGAAAAAGATAAAATTGAAAGGATGATTTCTGCAGCAAGAATGGCACCTTCAGCCTGCAATGCCCAGCCCTGGAAATTCATAGTTGTGAATGAACCAGAATTGCTGATTCAACTGGCCGAAGCCTCATCGGCCAAGTTACTAGGAATGAATCAGTTTGTAAACCAGGCTCCATTAATGATCGTTGTTGTGAGGGAAAGCGCAAACATTACTTCCAGATTTGGAGGTGTGGTAAAGGCCAAAGACTACTCATTGATCGACATTGGAATTGCAACCGAGAATATATGCCTACAGGCAACGGCAGAGGGACTTGGATCCTGCATCCTTGGATGGTTTGATGAAAAGAGAGTCAGAAAAATATTATCGGTTCCCGGGTCCAAAAGGGTTGAACTAATTCTCACCATCGGTTATCCGGCAAAAGGTACGCGCGAAAAAAAGCGTAAACCTGAAAATGAGACTGTATCCTATAACAAATACTAATCAGGTTAGCCTGTCAAGGGCAATCTTAATTCTGTTAATCGCTTCTTTTATGCTTTCGTCTGAGGCAGCATACGATATCCTTATGCACTCAGGAGCTCCAAAAGCTGTACCTGCCACAACCGCAACCTGTGCCTTATCAAGTAAATATAATGACAGATCATCCGAATTACGGATCATCGTTATTCCATCACTCTTTCCCCGATAAAATGATATATCGGGCATAACATAGAATGCACCCTGGGGGACTCTAACTTTCATTCCTTTAATTCCAATAAGCAGCCCACAAATAAGGTCCCTTCTTCTGAGAAATGCTTTCTTCATTTTTTCTCTTGAGTCAGATTTGCTTTGAATCGCAGCAAGAGCAGCTCTCTGAGCGATGGATGATACCCCGGATGTAAATTGGCCCTGCAGCTTATCACAAGCTTTTGCAATCCAGAGGGGGGCTCCAATATACCCTATCCTCCATCCTGTCATTGCATATGCTTTGGAAACACCATTGACCGTAATCACCCTATCCCCGATAAAATCAAATGAGGCCATGCTCTCATGCTTATCAGTAAAGGTGATATGTTCATATATCTCATCTGAAATAATGAACAGCCCTTCATGTATTTCAACGATACGCGCAATTTTTTCCATCTCGCTTCTGGTATATACCATACCGGTAGGATTGTATGGAGAATTAAAAATAATTAGTCTTGTTTTATCAGTTATTGCTGCTTCAAGATCCGCAGGATTAAC
>JAHEYW010000154.1:8057-8538 GCA_023251395.1 Bacteroidales bacterium | reverse complement strand
CCTGTGAAAATCATAAGTGACCTTTTTGCTCTGGATAGCATATTCAAGCCCATCATATATACATTCAGCAACACCGGTCCAGCCAATAAAATCGAACATCAATGCACCAGAGAGTATTACCGAACCCGGATTTACCTTATCCTGATCTGCATATTTTGGCGCTGTACCGTGTGTAGCTTCAAAGATAGCGTGACCACTTTCATAATTTATATTTGCTCCTGGTGCAATTCCTATTCCACCGACAATTGCTGCAAGGGCATCAGAAATATAATCACCATTAAGGTTAAGTGTGGCAATCACTGAATATTCGGCCGGTCTTGTAAGTATTTGCTGCAGAAATGCATCGGCAATTACATCCTTGATAATTACTGTTCCTTCTGATTCAGCCTGTTTAAGTAGTTTATCTGCGGCTTCTGCACCCTACTTGTCAGCGATCTGTTTATGTTGCTGCCAGGTAAACACCTTGCTTCCGAATTCTCTC
>JAHEYW010000154.1:0-8047 GCA_023251395.1 Bacteroidales bacterium | reverse complement strand
CAGCGAGGGCATAACCCCATTTCATGAATGCTCCTTCAGTATATTTCATTATGTTTCCCTTATGCACAAGAGTCACTGAGGGGAGCTTTTTTTCAATAGCGAATTTTATTGCCTGTCTGACAAGCCGTTCGGTTCCTTCAACCGATACCGGCTTTATTGCAATTGATGAAGTTTTCGGGAATCTTATTTTTTTAACCCCCATCTCTTCAATCAGGAACTTCTTGACTTTTTCAGTTTCGGGAAGGCCGTTCATGAATTCGATACCGGCATAAATATCCTCTGTATTTTCCCTGAATATATGCATATCAACAAGAGCCGGATTTTTCACCGGACTTGGAACACCCTTAAAATATCTTACTGGTCTGTAACAGGTATAAAGATCAAGTTCCTGACGTAAAGCAACGTTCAGTGACCTCATACCTTCTCCGATGGGTGTGGTAAGGGGACCTTTTATTCCTACGAGGTAATCTCTGAACAATGTAAGCGTTTCAGCAGGCAGCCAGTTGCCAGTTAGTTTGAATGCTTTTTCTCCGGCAAGGACCTCTTTCCATTCAACCTTTTTCTTTCCGTTAGATACCTTTTCTACCGCCGCATCAAAAACGCGTACTGAAGCTTTCCAGATATCCGGACCAGTTCCATCTCCTTCAATAAAAGGGATTATTGGATTGTCAGGGACAACTAATTTTCCCTTCTCTAACTTGATCTTCTCAGGTGTCATACTTTAATAATGGTAATTTATCAATATTCTACTTAGAACCCTAAACTTTAAATTTTAAACTTTAAATCAAAAACCCACCCCTGACCCCCAGACGCTTCGGTCGGGGCAGGCTCTCCCGGGAGGGGAATTTTCGATTTTGAACCTTGAACCTTGAACTTTTACCTTTTTACTTTTTACTTTTAACTTTTGTCTATCGTCTTCCTTATCAGATTCAACGCACTTCCCGCTTTGAACCATCCGATCTGTGTTGCATTATATGAATGGTTTGCAAGAATGGATTCTGTATTACCATCGCTGTGAATAATGTTGATTTTCAGTTGTTTTCCTGGTGCAAATTCCCGAAGCCCCGTCAGACTGAACTTATCATTTTCCCTGATCTTATTGTAATCGGTCTTATCCGCAAATGTTAACGTAAGGACTCCCTGTTTTTTCAGGTTGGTTTCGTGAATCCGTGCAAAAGACTTTACAATAACTACTTTGACATTAAGGAATCTGGGTTCCATGGCTGCATGTTCACGGGATGAACCTTCTCCGAAATTTTCCTCACCTACAACTATCGAGCCTAATCCCGAATTCTTATATGACTTTGCAACCGCGGGTACTGTATCATATTCTTGCGTGACCTGGTTAAGGATACTATTTGTTTTATCATTGAATGCATTGACTGCACCTATCATATAATTATTTGAAATATTTTCCAGATGGCCCCTATACTTCAGCCAGAATCCTGCCATAGAGATATGGTCGGTTGTGCATTTTCCTTTAGCTTTAATGAGAAGCGGAAGATCAATCATATCCTTGCCATCCCATTCAGCAAATGGTTTCAGTTCCTGCAGTCTGTCCGAATCCTTTGCTATCTTAATTTCTATTTTCTCTTTCCCTTTCCCCGGTACCTGGAATATGTTGTCTGCGCTTATAAAGCCTTTTGGAGGTAGTTCTTTACCGGTTGGTTCGGCCAGTTTTACTGCTTTACCCTCCGGATTTATCAGTGTATCTGTCAGCGGGTTGAAGGTAAGTTTCCCGGAAAGCACAATGGCTGTCACAATCTCGGGGGAAGCAACGAATGCATATGTATTTGGATTACCATCAGTCCTTTTAGCAAAATTCCTGTTGAAAGAATGTATAACGGTATTTACCGGTTGTTTGTCTGATCCCTTTCTGTCCCACTGGCCAATACAAGGTCCGCAGGCGTTGGCAAATACCTCACCGCCTATTTCTCTGAAAGTTGCCAGGTAGCCGTCACGCTCGCTGATGGCTCTTACCTGTTCTGAGCCCGGAGTTATCTTGAATTCTGATTTTGCCTTAAGCTTCAGATCAATTGCATTTCTGACGACTGAGGCAGCCCTTGAGAGATCCTCATAAGATGAATTAGTACAGGAGCCGATAAGACCAACCTCAACATCTTCAGGCCACTTGTTCTTTTCAACAGCCTCTTTCATTTTTGAGATTGGGGTTGCCAGATCGGGTGTGAAGGGACCATTTATGTATGGTTCGAGTTCTGAAAGATTTATTTCAAGAAACTGATCATAATATTTCCCAGGATTTTCATAAACCTCTTTGTCGGCTCTGAGGTGGGCCTGGTTTTTATCAGCGAGTTTGGCAACTTCCTCTCTTCCGGTGGCAGTAAGATATCTTGACATTGCCTTGTCGTATGCGAATACCGAGCAGGTAGCGCCTATCTCTGCACCCATATTACATATTGTGGCTTTACCGGTACAGGAGAGAGATTCTGCACCTTCACCAAAATATTCAACGATGCAACCTGTTCCACCGCTTACAGTAAGCAGACCAGCAACCTTTAATATTATATCCTTTGGGGAGGTCCAGCCGTTCAATTTTCCTTTCAGTTTAATGCCTATGAATTTTGGAAATTTCAGTTCCCATTCCATCCCTGTCATTACATCCACTGCATCTGCACCACCAACACCAATAGCTACCATTCCCAGTCCGCCTGCATTTGGAGTATGTGAATCGGTGCCGATCATCATGCCTCCGGGAAATGCATAATTTTCCAGAATAATCTGGTGAATAATACCAGATCCTGGTTTCCAGAACCCGATTTCATATTTTTTACTGACGGAACTAAGGAAATCATATACTTCTTTATTGGTGTATTCTGCTGTTTTCATATCTTCAGCAGCACCCTGCTTAGCCATGATAAGATGATCGCAATGCACAGAAACCGGAACAGCGGTTGTATCTTTTCCGGCCATCATAAACTGGAGCAGAGCCATCTGTGCGGTAGCGTCCTGCATCGCTACCCTGTCGGGTCTGAAGTCAACATAATCCTGACCCCTTTTACGCGCTGATAATTTTTTACTGTCAAATAAATGACTGTATAAGATCTTTTCTCCGAGAGTAAGCGGATGATTAAAGGATTTTTTGATATTATTTACCTTTTTATCCAGATCCTTATAAAAAGTTCTGATCAAGCCTGAATCCAGTAACATATATTTTGATATTTATTAAATTCTTTTAATAAATCTTCCAATAATACAATTATTTTCTATTTAAAAAACAGAACATAATTATTGCGATGAATTACAACTGAATCTTCCTGAACCCAATTAAGCAACTACCACGCCGATAACAGTTGAGAATAGAACAAACAAATATTAAAAATGTTTATTCAAATTTCCACAAAAATTTTTGGAAAAATTTTAACGGGGATGTGTTAATATTTTAACACAATATTTTTGGATTCAAGCAATTATATGTCCAGCCTCAATCGTAAAAGAGGCAGGCTGAATCTGTGTGCATTAAGATTATTGACATAGGTAATCCTTTCAACTACGTCAACCCTGAAGATCTTGAAAATGTTCGAGATTCCTATACCTGCTTCAATGTATGGCTTCTTTTCAAGGGTGTAAGTAAGCGGGACCTCAATGTTATTTTTATCCAGTTCTGTCGGGTACTTGAAGAGATTGGCATGCAGTGAGGGATCATTCAGATTCGTAACTCCTCCGTAAAGGATTTTAAAATTAACGATTTCCCTGAGTTTAAGTCTTTTAAGGAAAGGTACCTTATTGAAAATGAAACCATTGAAACAGTGATCGAAATTAAGGGCAGCATATTCATCCGAAACAAATTCCAGAAAATTCATCATGTTATAAGCATAGGTCTGGTAAACAAGTGCTTCATTCGCGTTGTGAATAAATAAAAGCGAAAATGGGACCTGTCCGAAAATCTTTCCGGCTTCAAGGCTGATATCAGTATATCCGAGGATTGAAGGATAGAATCTTTTTGAGATATTCAGCTGAATCCGGGAATAATCATAATCATTTCCGAAAATGGAAGACCCCAGAGAATACTTAAGTGTAATTACCGGATGTCTTGTCGGCATATAATCACGATATAGTTTCCCCTGATAAAAAGTTTCATTCGGAGCATACCTGAGAGTGAGAGAGGCCTCCGGAATATTAAGGGTCTGAACTCTGAGGCTGTCAAGAAGATAATCGTAATTACTGAAATAGAGTTTGCCACCAGGAGATTGCTGTCTGTAACTGAATCCAAGAGTGTAGGAAAAATGATTTGTGAATTCATTTACAAATTCAACTTTAATCGTTCTGTTATACAGTAGCTTATCGTTAACGCCCCTGGTGAAAGAGAAAAAGACATTGTCACCCTGGTTGAACTGTAGTTCCTGTCCGGGTATTTGGGTATCGTACTGGTAACTCAGCTTAAAATACTCACTTGGGAATTCGTAAAATGTCCTTGGGGTGAGTGAATATGTAATGCCGGCAGCATATTTATAAATCTGATCTTTGGTACCATAAGCTACATAACCGTCTAATGTGAGTTTTTTGCTGAAACCTGGTGCAGTACGGCCGCCGAACCTGAACCTTGATCCTTCAGTGGGATTATAGCTTACAAAACTTCCAACCGGACCTAATTCAAAATATTTCCTTGTGTAGAACGATGTGGTAAGAAGCATAATTACATCCATTTTCCGTCTGAAAGAAGGGATCTTTTTAACACTGTCGACATTGGTATATATCCCTTTCTCCGATTTGCTCAGAGGGACAGGCCTGTTGTTGTTCCAGAATGCTTCTGTTTTTACCTGGGGATCAATTTTTCTTACAGTAAGCTGTCCTTTGAACACAGTGTCAGGTATAGGGTCATTTATTTCGTAATTTGAATAGGACACTGTTCTTTCACCATATAATCCTTTCCATTTATCATTGATCTCGAAATTGATGGAGATGTCATCCCTTGAAAGCATCCAGGTCTTTTCCTTCGCCTGCATAAAATCCTGAACAATTTTTACATTCTTTATCCAGTCAATATTGATACCGTTATTAAGATTCATATCCACTTTTCTGACAGCATAGGTGCTATCCTGGGTGATATAGAGAAAACCCTGAAACAGAAAGTCAGCTTTGTTCCTTGCATCAAAGAACATCCTGATGCATTTAACGTCAGAAAGCTGCACCGTGTCAATTATATAATATTTATAAAATAGTGGAGCCGATTGGGTAATCGGACTGAGAAATCTGTTTGTAAGAAAGAATATTTCATTCTGATAGACATCAATATTCTGATAAAGGTAATTGATGTACGCAGTTACACCTTTCTGGTCGAGGTATTCATCAAAGTTTATAGATTTTTCACCTTTTACAACCTCTTTGCGGGTAACAGGATCCTTTCTGAAATAGCAGGTCGAAAGAGCTTCTGTCATAAAGAAAGGTAATACTGTCATTCCTTTTTGCCTGGTGGTATCGGAATTCTCAAGCAGGAACTTATATTGCCTGAATAATATATTGCTCTGGTCTTTCTCAGATATTTTACTTAAAGCAAACTGAACCTTTTCATATTTGTCGTATTTCAGGTAATCAAATCCCTCTCTCTTATTCTGGGATTTCATTCTTATAACGTTCTCGATCAGCTCAACGGCAGGATTGTTTTTATTAGAGTATGCCTGTTTCTTAGGCTTTACCACAACCTCATTAAGTGCAAATGATTCTTCCTTAAGACTGATATCAATTGTCTGATATGTTCCGTAAGAAACTGAACGTGATTCTGTCTGATACCCGATAAACGAAAAAGCAATCACAGGCGATTTAATAGTTGTCTCAATAAGATACTTTCCGTTATTATCGGTAGCTGTTCCAACAGTAGAATTCTTAAGTATTACTGAAACGAAAGGAAGCGGGGCATTAGTTTTTGCATCAATCACAGTTCCCCTGATAATAGTCTTTTCTAGCTGCTGTGATTGAATAACAGACAATGAGCTTATAATAAAAAATATGTAACTGACCAGGTGATATTTTGCCTTTAGAAATGTCATTATTACAAGTAAGGATTTGCTTGGTAAATTTCTGAAAAATGATAAATTGCTTACAAAGATATTAAAGTCTGCTTATTAATATTTCTTCATGCAACCCTAATACATAATTATTAACTGTTTATTCCGGTTAATGTTCACGTATATGAAGTAATACGTTAGATTTTCAGAAATATATGTACAACCCTGATTATAAATTTGTATGGGTGATTTTGAGTTTGAAATGATGTGTCAACCCCGAAGGGGTTTAATCCGAATAACCGTGGGTGCAACCCATCGTGAAAAGAGAAAGCTATTGGCAACTCAGGACGGGTTGAATAAAAATCCATGTAACCGTTAGATATTCAGCCCCTTCAGGGCTGTCCGATTCAAGTAGTGTCTGACCATGGGTTTTACCCATGGTTATTCAGATCGTGCCGCTTAGCCGCATATTCAATATCGAAATCTACTGCGTCTATTGTATTAACCATAAATAAAAAACCGTTTTTGGAAACGATTCATTAACTAATGTTGTTAAGATTTTCTTAATTGATCTAAAATTTTAAATGATTGTTTGGAAAGTCAAATTGTGGAATATATTTTTGTGATGCTAATCAATTCTTTTATTTAAATGGATGATGGACCTGCGAATAGTATTATGAAACCCTGATACCTGAGGGAAGCAGCTCCTTTGATCTGTGCCTCCCTGGGTCTCAAAAAACAAGGAGGCAATAATGACCACACTCACAACATTTTATCTAAGCAGACTTATTGGAAAAGAAGCTTATGGTACAGATGGCGAAGCTATTGGAATTGTCAAAGATTTGCTGGTAAGTGCCGTTCCCGGAGTTCAGAGTGAGTCCTCAAGCCAGCTGGTCACAGGCATTAAGCTTAAACTAGGAAAGGAATCCGGATTATACTCGTTCAGCTCTTTCAGGGTTGTAAAAGCCAGGGAACAACTAAATGTTTCATGTTCAGGTCTCATTCAATTACCAGCTGAAGAGGTTAATAACGGACTGTTGCTTGTTGAAAATATGCTCGATAAGCAGATCGTCGATCTTAACGGCAGAAAACTTGTACGTGTTAATGATATCCGTCTTGTCACTCTGCCAACCGGAACCTTCACAATTGCTGTTGATATCGGAATCGAAGGATTGTTAAGACGAATAGGAATTGCTGAACCGATAAAATGGTTCCTTTCACTTTTCCGGATTAATATACCTGCAAAATTCATCCTGTGGGATGATGTCCAGGCAATTGACTTTTCAAATTTGAATATTAAGCTGTCTAAGAGCTATTCCAAGTTGCATACTTTGCATCCGTCAGATCTTGCAGATATTCTGGAAGACCTGGGGAAGAAATCAAGTATGTCGGTGTTTGCTGCCCTTGATGAAGAAAAAGCGGCAGATGTTCTGGAGGAACTTGAAACTGATGCCCAGATACACCTTGTGGAGAACCTTCCGGTGGATAAGATGGCAGATGTTCTTGAGAAGATGCCGGCGGATGAGGTAGCCGACATCCTCGATGAGATTGAAGATGATAAAGCAGAAATGCTTCTCAAGGAAATGGATACAGAATCATCCCAGGAAGTTAGAGAACTGCTTGAGTATGATGATGACAGGGTGGGCAGCATAATGACCAGGGATTACCTTTCATTCAGTGCAACTCGTACTATCGAAGATGTACTGGTGGAATTGAGGAATAGAAAACCCGAATCAGCAGAGCTTTATACCATGTTTGTAACAGAGACAGATGATGAACTTATAGGGACGTTCAATCTCCGGGATCTGGTGGTTTCCGAACCAAATATCAGCGTAAGCACAATAATGAAATCAAAACCAGTATACCTGTTCGACCAGCAGAAAGTAGGTGCTATTGCTGAAATAGTATCAAAATATAACCTGCTGGCTGTTCCGGTTGTTGATGATAATTTCCGGCTTCAGGGCATGGTAGTAATTGATGATATTGTCGAAGATCTTATCAGGGAAAGAAGAACACGAAAAAGAAACTAGGACTTCCATGCTCAACCCACATTTCAACAGGAAAAATTTCTTTCGTCGTCTTTT
>JAHEYW010000153.1 GCA_023251395.1 Bacteroidales bacterium | reverse complement strand
TGATCTGAGCACAACTTCCAGTCCGAATGGAGTGGCGGTTACAGATATAGACGGAGATGGAAAACCTGATATTGCTGTCAATAATCTGTATGGCTATACTGTTTCTGTATTCCGGAATATTAGTACAGCCGGATCAATAACAACGTCATCTTTTGCTCCCAAAGTAGATTTTCCGACTGTATACAATCCGACTGGACTGGCATTTGGTGATCTCGATGGAGATGGCAGACCGGATATGGTAGCAGCTAATCAGTCCAGTAATTCTATCTCTGTTTTTCTCAATACAAGTAACCCAGGAATAATAAATTCATCTTCCTTTGCGACTAAAGTAGACTTCCCTGCAGTCAATCAGCCTCAGTATCCTGTTCTTTGCGATATTGACGGGGACAAAAAGCTCGATATTATTATAAACAACTATGGTGGCACAACAATATCTGTATACAGGAACACCAGCACAACCGGATCAATCACTTCATCCTCATTTGCTACAAATGTTGATTTTTCTGTTGGATCCAAGCCCTTCTTTACTGCTGCCGGGGACCTTGATGGGGATGGTAAGCCAGATCTGATAGTAACCAATCAAACCAGCAATTCGATATCAATTTTAAGAAATACAAGCTCTTCAGGCGCTATTACAACCGCATCTTTTGCAACAAAAGTGGATCTGACTACCGGCACTTCGCCAATTCAGGTTGCTTTGAATGACCTCGATGGTGACACAAAACCGGATATTATTGTAACGAATCAAACAAGCAACACATTTTCAATATTTAAGAATATCAGCTCATCGGGAACTCTTACAACAAGCTCATTTAATACAAAAATTGATATTACAACGGCAAGTGGTCCATATGCGATAGCTGCCGGGGATATCGACGGAGACTACAAGCCCGACATCCTCATAACAAATTATGGTGCATCTTCAATTTCTGTTTTCCGCAATGTCATTTCAGGTCCTCCGATAATTACAGCAGTGACCCCAAATTCCGGACAGACTGGTACTTCTGTAACAATCTCCGGGAATAATTTCAGCTCAACCGCTGCAAACAATATTGTATGGTTTGGAGCCGTGCAGGCAACTGTATCTTCTGCTTCTGCTACCCAATTAAAAGTAACTGTACCTACTGGAGCTACTTACCAGCCTGTTTCAGTCACCCTTGGAGGATTGACAGATTTTTCATATTTGCCTTTCAATGTTACATTCCCAACTACTCAGGTTATCGATGCTACCTCAATGGCCACAAAGGTTGATTTTAATACGGGAAATAATCCGGCAATGTCTGCTTTCGGAGATATTGACGGAGATGGCAAACCTGATCTGGTTGTTTCTAACTTTACCAGCAATACTATTTCTGTCTACAAGAATAACAGTTCATCAGGATCAATTTCAGCTGGTTCATTCTCATCCAAAGTTGATTTCTCTACCGGAACCAGCCCCTACAGTGTTACTATTGGAGATATGGATGGAGACGGTAAACCCGATATTATAGTTTCAAACTTTGGAAGCAATTCGGTTTCTGTATTCAGGAACACAAGTTCACTTGGTTCAATTTCTTCCAGTTCACTGGCAACCAGGGTCGATTTTACTACCGGTTCTGGTTCTGGCCCATACTGGTCCACAATTGGAGATATTGATGGTGATGGTAAACCAGAAATTATATCTGCAAACAATACAAGCAATAGTATATCAGTATTCCGGAATACCTGTACCGTAGGTTCAATCACCCTGACCTCATTTGCTGCTAAGGTTGATTATTCCACAGGTTCAACCCCTTATTGCGTTGCAATAGGCGACATTGACGGCGATGGGAAACCAGATATTGCAACTGCAAATTATGGAAGTAGCAACATTTCTTTATTCAGAAACACGAGTACCTTAAACTCAATATCATCCTCTTCACTTTCAACAAAAGTTGATTTAACTGCAGGAAATGGACCTCGTATTATAGCTCTTGCAGATATTGATGGTGATGGCAAACAGGATATGGTAGTATTAAATTTTAATAGTGCCACTCTGTCAGTTTTTCGCAATGCTGGTACACCAGGCATACTTACAACCGGGTCTTTCGCATCCAAAGTTGATTTTGCTACAGGAAGTGTACCTGTAGATTTAGCTGTTGGTGATATTGATGGAGATAACAAGCCGGATATTGCTGTTGCAAACTATGGAAGCGGTTCGGGAACCACAATTTCTATCTTGAAAAATACCAGTACACCTGGGTTAATAACTACGGGCTCAATTGGTTCAAAAATAGACTTTACAACAGGATCAGGACCATTTGGAATAGCCTTATGTGATATTGACGGGGATAGCAAGCCAGATCTGGCAGTAGCTAATTATACCAGTGGATCTGTATCTGTTTTCCGCAACACAACAGCCTCATTATCTGTTCCCGTTATTACTTCTGTAACACCTTCATCAGGTGCAACAGGCAGTAGTACTACAATCACCGGATCAAACTTCAGCACTACAGCTGCAAACAATATTGTGTGGTTCGGGGCAACCAAGGGAACAGTAACAACAGCAACTGCCTCACAATTGAATGTTACAGTTCCGTCAGGTGCAAATTACCAGCCATTAAGCGTTACCGTAAGCAACCTGACCGGGTATGCCAGTAAACCATTCAATACTACGTTTATAAGCTCCCAAATCATTAACAGCAACACATTCCAGCCCAAAGTTGATTTTCAATCAGGTACAAGCCCCCTTCATACCGCAATCGGAGATATAGACGGTGATGGAAAACCTGATCTGGTTGAAGTTAATAGTGGAAGCTCGACAATATCAGTATACAGAAATATTAGTTCAACAGGGGCAATAACCACCAGTTCATTTTCAACCAAAGTCGATTTAGCGACTGGCACTACACCTTATAATGTTGCACTTGTTGATATTGATGGAGACGGCAAGCTTGATATCGTTACTGTGAATAATACGGGCAACACAGTTTCTGTTATTAAAAATAACTCCACTTCAGGGACCATCTCAACTGCTTCTTTCGCTACCAAGATTGATGTATCAACTGGAATATCACCAACTTCAGTCGCTGTTGGTGATGTCGATGGTGATGGTAAGCCAGATCTTGCTGTAACTAATAGTGGTGCATCAACAGTCTCTATTCTTAGAAATACAACATCTTCCGGAACCATTTCTTTTGCCACAAAAGTGGATATCCCATCCGGATCTAACCCAAATGCAGTTGCATTAACAGATGTTGATGGAGATGGGAAACCTGATCTGGTTGTAGTTGCCACAGGAAGTAATTCCATATCTGTTTATAGAAATATTTGTTCATATGGCAGCATTACTACCAGTTCTTTTGCTTCAAAAATTGACTTCGCTACAGGAACTTCACCATACAATATAGCTGTCGGCGATATTGATGGCGATGGAATACAGGATATAATTGTAACCAACAACGGAAGCAGTACAATATCAATATTCAGAAATAACGGAATAACTGGTTCAGTCTCTTCAGGATCATTTTCTTCCAAAGTGGATTTTACAACAGGGATCAACCCTAATGATATTGTTATCAGTGACTTTGATGGTGACGGGAAACCTGATATAGCAGTCACTAATACTACTGACAATACTATATCTCTTTTCCAGAATACAAGTACATCCGGTTCTATCACAACCTCTTCCCTGAATCCAAAAGCTGATATTACGGTTGGTACGGCTCCTTGTGGAATTTCCGCAGGGGATCTTGACAATGATGGAAAACCGGATATTGTTTATACAAATTCTTCAGGTAGTACAATTTCTGCATTAAGAAATAATATTGCTCTTAAGCTGTTGATTTCTTCCTTTACTCCTGCCTCAGGTGCAATTGGTACAACAGTCACTATTAACGGAGCGAACTTCAATCCATCAGCTGCTAATAACGCTGTCTGGTTTGGAGCTATCAAAGCAACAGTAACGGCTGCTTCGGCATCACAACTCACAGTTACTGTACCGACAGGTGCAACTTACCAGCCAATAACTGTTACTAACACATTCGCCGGGTTGACGGCTTCTTCAGGTGTACCTTTCAATGTCACATTTGCTTCCTCACAGATTTTTGATGCAAATTCATTTGCACCTAAGGTTGATTTAACCACTGCCTCAGGTCCATACTATGAAGCTATTGCAGATATTGACGGAGACGGGAAATCTGATCTTATTGTAACTGATTATACTGCCGGCTCTTTATCAATATTCAGAAATACAAGTACTTCAGGTACAGTTTCATATGCCAATAAGGTGGATTATATTACAGGAACTAATCCAACATGCGTTGCAGTCGGGGATTTAGATGGAGATGGGAAACAGGATATTGTTGTAACAAACGCAGGTAGTAATACAATATCGATATTTAAAAATAATTCTACAAGCGGATCGATATCACTTGGAACAAAAGTTGATTTAACAACTGTTTCAAGTCCGGCATTTGTTGCAATAGGTGATATCGATGGAGATAATAAACCTGAGCTTGCAGTAACTTATACCTCAACATACAATATAACATTGTTTCAGAATAGTCTTAATCCTGGAACTATAACTGCCTCCGGTTTTGCAACAAGTGCTGATTTCACAACCGTATATCCACCAACAGGAATTGTAATAGGAGATTTAAACGGTGATGCAAAACCAGAAGTGATAGTTGCCAATAATTACAGCAATTCAATTTCTGTCTTTAAAAACACAAGCATATTCGGTACAATCTCAACAAGTTCTCTGGCGACCAGGGTTGATTTTGCTTCGTTATCCAGACCATACCAGGTAGCGCTTGGAGATATGGATGGTGATGGAAAAACAGATATATGTGTCACAAACAGTTCAAGTAACTATGTTTCTGTTTTCAGGAATACAAGTACCTCCACGTCGATCACAACAACCAGATATGATTTTCTTACAGGCAGTTCCCCTAATGGTATTGCAATCACCGATATAGATGGAGATGGGAAACCTGACATTGCTACTGCAAATTATGGTGCTTCAACATTTTCTGTTCTTAAAAATAACACAGTAACAACGCCTTCTTTTGCTACAAAAGTTGATTACACAATAGTTGCGGGATCCGCTCCAATGGGCATTGCTATAGGTGACCTGGATGGTGACGGTAAACCAGATATCAGCGTCGTAAATAATGGGAACAGCTCTGTTTCGATATTCAGGAATAACCTGTTATTGCCCCCTACAGCTCCGGTTGTCGGTACCATTACACAGCCAACCTGTAAAGCAACCACGGGCAGTGTTGCATTGAGTGGTTTGCCTTCAACAGGGACGTGGACAATAACAAGAACACCTGGCGGGACACAAAATACAGGAACCGGAACTACCACAACTATTACAGGATTGAGTGCCGGAACCTATACATTCACAGTATATGTGGCCAGTAGCGGAACTTCTGCTGCATCTTCCAGTGTCGTAATTAATGCGGTACCAAAAGGTGTGGTGCCAAAAATTAAAGCCAAATGGAACGATCTGCTGATATGCTACAATCTTGGCGATTCAATTGCAACCTACCAGTGGTATATAGGTAATTCACCTATTGGAGGTGCGACATCTCAAACCTACCTTACTCGTAAACAGGCTGGAACATATAAAGTGCTTACGGCCGACGTAAACGGGTGCGCAAACTTCTCTGCTGCCCTTGTAATGACCGGAACAAAGGGATTATCAGTTTATCCTAATCCGGCAAAAGAGAGCATCACAGTATCAATGAGTGATGAACAGACAGGAAAGGCTGTGATTACTATCATAAGTCCGTCAGGCAGGAAGGTATTAGAAATTGAAACGGATAAGGATACCGAAGATTTTTCCAGGGAGATACCAGTGGACAGACTTGGGGAGGGAGTCTATTTTATCAGGGTGACATTAGATAAGATACCCATTTACAGTTCAAAAATCATGATCATTAAATAAGTAAAACAGACTGCCATGAGAATCAACAGGTTTAACATAAAAATATTTGCAATTTCAACGCTTCTTTTGATGATTCTTAACTGTGAAGGTTATTCGCAGGGAACAGATATCAATGCAAGTGGCATGCAGAAACATTTTTATATCGGAATATCTCCCGGTTTTGGTATTTCGGGTCTTTCATTCACCGGGGCCTCTGAAATTTCCAATGCTAAAGGTGAGGGAAAAGGAGCTTTCACAACAACGCTGGATCTCGGATATTCTTTTAACAAGTATATTGGCATTTCAACGGGTATTGGCTTTTCATCTGTTACCACTGCAATATCACTGGAGTCCTATTCTGCTGCTTTTGATACCACAGATACGGAAGGTGAAAAATACAACAGAAGGATTGATGGGAAATATATTCATGAGGAGCAAAAATTCACCTTTATCAAAATACCTCTCGCACTTAATCTTCAGATTCCTTTTACTAAAGGGTTCGGGTTTTATGTTCAGGCAGGTGTTAACTTCTGTCTGCCCAAAGAAATGTCATATAACAGTGAAGGACAATTCTCGTATACAGGATTCTACTCAGCATACAATGTACTGGTCTCAGATGTAGGCTACGAAGGGTTTAAGAATGATGTACAAAACAATACCAGTGGAACACTGAAAATGAATTCAATGTATAAGGAACTCTTCGCTTCAGCAGGATTTCAGATAAATATGGGCAAAAGTGTCAGCCTGCTCATTGGAGGAGCATATACGAAAATGTCTGCAGGACTGAATAACTCTTCGACCTCCTCATTCAGACTTTCTGCATATCCCGATAAAATGAAGAGTATGCTTGCCGGAAGTACAAGTGCCTCCTTAACTTCTGTTGGATTCAAATTAGCTTTGAGAATATATATGTAGACCATAATTATTTTTTATTTCCGGGGAGATAAAACTTTTATAGAATAAGCATTTATATCCTTATCTGTTTTCAAAGAAATATTGTTATCACATACAAAGAGTGACTGATTGGTTAATGGGTTCTACAGTCTGAAATCATATAGAAAATAATGATTGAATTATGATTTTAGAAATCTGACAATTATATGCTGATTGCAATCCCATAATTGTATGGAGGCAGTCCGGAAAATTTTATCTTTGATGCAACTATTTCTATTAAAAATAGTTATGTTAGTAACCAGAAATATGTATTTATGAAAAGATATTTACTTCTGATAATAGTCCTGTTCACAATTTTTAATTCATCCAGAGCAGCTTACTTTGAATTCCTGCCCTATACAATAACTCAACCTGACGGAACAAAAATAAGCTGCTTTGTATCAGGGGACGAATTCTTTAACTGGATACATGACCAGGATGGGTACACAATCATTCAGTCATCAGACGGCTTTTACTACTATGCTGAACAGTCCGGTGATCAGGTGAAACCATCTAAATATTTAGTTAATTCTGTAATACCGGGGAATGTCGGACTAACAAAATGGATTAAAATATCGCCTGCTGAGTATCAAAAAAAACATGATGCATCCTTTGCTTACAGAAAAGGGGCTAAAGGAATTCCTGAAAATGCACCTCAAACAGGAACATTAAATAATATAGTAATTTATTTAAGGTTCGCAGATGATGTTGAATTCACCACAACCAGGCAGACCTACGACGATAAATTCAATCCGACCACAGGGTCAACACTAAAATCATATTATCTTGAAGTTTCATATAATCAACTTACGATAAACAGCACGCATTACCCTGCCTGTGCTATGACAACAAATCTATCTTATCAGGACTCACATAACCGCAATTATTTTCAGCCATATAATGCAACAACCAATCCGGCAGGTTACAGTACTGATTCTGAAATGACGACAAGAGAACATACTTTGCTGGTTAATGCAGTTACATGGATTAATACATATTCACCAGTTCCAACCTCACTAAATATTGATGGTGATGGAGATAATTATGTCGATAATGTGTGTTTTATAGTTCGTGGTGGTAATGGTGGCTGGAATGAGCTGCTATGGGCACACAGGTGGGCACTTTATTCCCAGACAGTGAATATTAACGGTAAAAGAGTTTATGATTATACCTTTCAACCTGAAAGCCAGGTAGCAGTAACTACAATTTGTCATGAGATGTTTCATTCACTGGGTGCCCCTGATCTTTATCATTATACAAACCAGGGTGTCATTGCCCCGTGTGGTAAGTGGGATATTATGGATGGCGGATCAGGGCATATGCTTTCCTACATGAAATGGAAATATGCCAGTAAAAAATGGATTAGCTCTATTCCTGCAATTACCTCGCCAGGTACTTATACTCTTAATCCGGTTACATCTGCTTCAAATAACTGCTATAAGATTGCCTCACCTAATACAAAACGGCAATACTTTGTAGTTGAATACCGTAAAATTTCGGGCACATTCGAAGCTAACCTTCCTGGATCAGGTCTGATAGTCTACAGGATTGATACGGCATATAATGGTAATTCCAACGGTCCCCCTGATGAAATTTATGTTTACAGACCGGGAGGAACAACATCTGCCAATGGATCTCCTAACTCAGCCTATTTCTCTTCAACAGCAGGCAGAACCATAATAAATGATATTACCAATCCAAGCAGTTTCCTTCAGGATGGAAGCGCTGGAGGTTTACAAATTTCAAAT
>JAHEYW010000152.1 GCA_023251395.1 Bacteroidales bacterium | reverse complement strand
TTCCCTGCCGTCGGCTTTGCCTGCAAGTTCCTTTGTAGCAACCCCCATCACTTTTCCCATATCAGCCGGCGTTTTTGCTCCGACCCGGGTTATGATCTCCTGCAACACCTTACCCAGTTCCTCTTCACTCAGCTTTGCGGGGAGGTATTTCTCAAGCACTTTGGCTTCCATTTCCTCTTTCTCATACAAGTCAGGCCTGTTCTGTTGCCTGTAAATTTCAGCTGATTCCTTTCTCTGTTTAACAAGTTTCTGGATTATTTTCAGTTCCTCATCATTTGTCAGGACATAGCTTTGCCCTTTTTCACTTTTTGCAAGGATAAAAGCAGTTTTAGCTGCCCTGATCGCCTCAAGGGAATCTTTATCCTTGTTTTTCATTGCAGTGATAAGATCTGCAGCAATTTTTTCTGTAAGAGACATGGTTTAAGATTTTATATTGTTTTATCCTTTTATTCAAAAATCACTTAAAGATACCTGACAAAAAGTTAATCCATAATATCTTCATCCAAAATTCTTTCAAACAATCTATTTTTTATATTGTTACTTTGTCATATAAATCTGAACTATAAGGAAAGGAAATAACAGTGAGTCAGAGTAAGGAAGGTATTGAAAATAAGGCTGGTACAGTAAAAAAGACAGTCAGGAAGCAGTTTCCGGTAACAGGATTATCATGCGCTTCCTGTGCAAGTAATGTGGAATTAAGGTTGAATAATCAGCCGGGGGTTCTGAATGCATCTGTCAATCTTGCCTCTCAGGTAGCATGGGTCGAGTTTGATCCCTCTGAGACCAAACCATCCTATTTAAAGGAATCGATTGTTTCGATAGGATATGACCTTATTATAGATGATTCTGATAAAGCAAAGGAGGATCTTGAAAATCTTCAGCAAAAGCAGCACAAATCGCTCAGGATGAGGACATTTTTGTCGGTTGGGCTATCTGTTCCCCTGGTGATTATAAGTATGTTCATCATGAAAATTCCATATGCTGATTATATTGAATGGGCGCTGGCAACACCAATTGTGATATGGCTTGGAAGGAACTTTTTTATCAGTGGATGGAAACAGCTGATGCACCGGAGTGCAAATATGGATTCACTTGTCGCTCTCAGTACCGGGATAGCATATTTATTCAGTGTATTCAATACTCTGTTTCCTGAATTCTGGCACAGCAGGGGGCTGCACGCTCATGTCTATTTTGAAGCATCAGGAGTGGTAATTGCCCTGGTATTGCTTGGCCGCCTTCTTGAAGATGGAGCAAAGGCAAACACATCATCTGCTATAAAAAAACTGATAGGTCTTCAGCCAAAAACTGTTATAAAAGTAGCTGCAGACGGATCAACAAAGGAGTTCCTGATAGCAAAAGTCAAACCTGGTGACATTATTCTTATCAAGCCAGGAGAAAAAATTCCTGTTGATGGGATTCTGAAGGATGGAAACAGCTATGTAGATGAAAGTCTTATCACGGGAGAACCTCTTCCGGTACATAAAGAACAGGGATCAAAAGTATTTGCCGGTACTGTAAACCAGAAAGGGACATTCCAGTTTGTTGCCGAAAAAGTTGGCTCAGATACACTTCTAAGCAGCATCATCAGAATGGTTCAGGAGGCACAGGGCAGTAAGGCTCCTGTTCAGAAACTTGTGGATAAAGTAGCCCTTATTTTTGTTCCTGTGGTTGTTGCAATTGCAATAATAACTTTCTTGCTATGGTGGCTGCTCGGAGGTGAAAACGGCACGATACAGGGTATTATGTCAATGGTAACTGTTCTGGTTATTGCCTGTCCATGTGCTCTTGGATTGGCCACCCCGACAGCGATAATGGTTGGTATAGGAAAAGGGGCGGAGAACAATATACTTATTAAAGATGCCGAAGCACTGGAGCTTTCATATAAGATGAATGCCCTGGTCCTCGATAAGACAGGAACTATTACAGAAGGTAAACCATCTGTTGAAAAAGTACAGTGGGCCAATGGAACCGGAGCTATCGATTTTAGCAATATAATCTTCAGTCTTGAAAAGGTATCTGAACATCCGCTTGCTGAGGCAATTGTCAGGTATTTCAATTCATCCTCATCACCTGTCATCCTTTCAGATGTGCATAGTATTACCGGTAAGGGAATCTCAGGAGCATTTAACGGGAGGGAATATCTGGTTGGCGGAGATAAGCTCATAAAAGAAAAAAATATTCATATTGATAATAATCTGGAAAAGGTTGCTGCAGGATGGGAAGAGAATGCAAGAACTGTCGTGTATTTTGCTGACAATGAAAATGTTCTGGCGGTAATTTCTATTACCGACAGTGTAAAAGCTAATTCGACTGAAGCAGTAAAACAGTTGAAAGATCTGGGTATATCAGTATATCTTGTAACAGGAGATAATATAAAGACTGCTGAAGCAGTTGCAAAAATAACAGGCATAGAAAACATAAAAGCTGGCATGCTGCCGGGTGAGAAAGCAGAATTTATAAAGTTCCTTCAGGGTGAAGGAAAGGTAACAGGAATGGTAGGAGATGGAATAAACGACAGTCAGGCACTTGCAACCGCTGATGTCAGTATTGCAATGGGTAAGGGATCTGACATTGCTATTGATGCTTCTAAAATGACAATAATAAGCAGCGATCTGTCAATTATTCCTTACGCAATAAGGTTAAGCCGTAATACAGTCAGAACAATAAAGCAGAACCTTTTCTGGGCATTCATTTATAATATAATCGGGATTCCGATTGCAGCAGGAATTCTTTTCCCCGTGAACGGTTTTCTTCTGAATCCGATGATAGCAGGATCGGCGATGGCACTTAGCTCAATAAGCGTTGTAAGTAACAGCCTGAGGCTTAAATGGACAAGGTGAGCTGAACACTGTGTTTAGTCAGCTTGGTTCCACATGAATGGTAACATTCAGATTTTCAAATTTGGAAGTTAGCTTCTCTTCGATCATGTCGCAGTATTTATGAGCACTTTCAATTGAAAGATCCTTTGGCATATCGATATGAAGGTCTATAAATCTGTAATTTCCGGCTACTCTGGTCCTTAATTCATGGTAATTCACATGCATCTCGTTAAGAGTATTTTCCAGATCGTCAATATCTTCAACATCCCATGAAACATCCATTAAAGGGGTAAACGCCTTCTTAAGCAGCTGGTAAGATTCAAATATTATAAAAATTGCAACCATTATTGCAACAACGGGATCAAGCCAGTTAATCCCGGTTAACATGATTAAACCCAACCCGACTGCCACTCCAAGAGAGGTATAAACATCTGTTTTAAGATGGAGTGCATCCGCCTCAAGTGCAACAGATTTTGTCTCCCTGGCAACTTTATACAACCTTCCTGAAACATAGGCATTAAGAAGAGCTGATATAAGCATTACTGCTGAACCTATCCCGATAGATTCAAGTTTAATATCATTGGACAGGAGTTTTTTGACTCCTTCAATAATGATCCAGATGGCTGCAATAAAGATCAGCAATGCTTCAATAACTCCCGATATGTTTTCAACCTTACCATGTCCGTATGGATGTCTGGAATCAGGTGGCGTATCGGATACCTTTACTGAGAAAAAAGCTATCAATGCTGCTATCAGATCCATGGAGGAATGAATAGCTTCTGAGATAATACTGACGGAACCGCTGATAAATCCAACAGCCAGCTTCATAACAATCAGAAATGAATTGGAAAAGATAGATAATCTGGCAATACTAACTTTTGCGTTCATAGGGTATGGTCAGCAGAAAATAGAGAGTTAAAATTAAGATAATTAATTTAAATCCCTGACTTAAAATCTGATTTCCTAAATTTCTATAAGTTCATATTTTCTGGAACCAAGTCCGATCTTTTCAGCATGTTCCAGACCAGATTGCCATGTAGTATCTGGGTGTGTAAGTGAAAATTTATCTTTTCCGCTTAAATCACCATGGTCGTGATTGTCACAAATTTTGCTTCCTGCGAGAGCCGGGGCTGTAACTACCATATCGGCACAAGCCTGGTCAAGTGCAACCGGATCGAAAGATGCTGCCATCCCGATATTGGGAACCAAAGGATAGTCATTGAATCCATAACAATCACAGTCAGGTGAAACATCCATTATGAAATTGATATGAAATGAAGGTTTATTTCTCAGGACAGCTGAGACATACTCAGCAATTCTTTTATTAACAAGTTCAGAAGCGTTCTCCCATACCACTCTTGCGGAATCGTACTGACAAACTGCGATGCATTGTCCACACCCCGTACATATTTCATAATTGATATGGGCTATTTTATCCTTTCCAACTTTAATAGCTCCATAATTACAATTCTTCTCGCAGACCTTGCAGGCTGTGCAGTTCTCTTCATATATTTTTGGGGATGAGCTTGAATGAAGGAATAATTTTCCACCCACTGATGCACAACCCATACCAATATTTTTTAGTGCACCACCGAACCCGGTCATTTCATGGCCTTTAAAGTGGTTCATCGAAATCAGGATATCCGATTCAACAACCGCTGTACCAATCTTTGCTGAGGCACAATTCTCTGTATTAAGTTCTATCTCCCTGAAATCAGTTCCTTTAATTCCATCAGCAATAATTACAGGGCATCCGGTTACCATAGGATTATAGCCATTTTCAAAAGCTGCTTCAAGGTGATTTGGAGCATTGGATCTGCTTCCATAATAAAGAGTATTACAGTCTGTCAGGAATGGAATAGCACCCTTGCTTTTCAGCACCTTAACTATCTGTGCAGCATAGTTTGGCCTGAGGTAAGCCATGTTACCCGGTTCACCGAAATGGATTTTTATTGCTACGATCTTATGATCAAAATCGATAGTATCAATTCCGGCTTTTTTTACCAGCAATTCAAGTTTTTTCAGAAGGTTCAGAGATGGCTTTGCCCTCAGGTTTGTAAAGTAGACTTTTGAATCAGACATGTAAATTTGGTTTTAGGCAGATAATATTTCAGCAAGTTCAACAAGTGACCGGTTAACATCTTTATGAAGTTTGACAGCTTTTCGGAAGGGAACGAGGGTTATTTCTCCATTAAGCATTCCTACCATAACGCTTTTCTGGTCGTCGAGGAGGGCCTCTACAGCCGCATGGCCAAGCCTGCTTGCATTGACCCTGTCGATTGCTGATGGGGAACCACCTCTCTGAAGGTGACCAAGAACAGATACTCTCACGTCAAAATCCTTGAAATCATCTTTCATTTTTTCAGCAATAGCAAAAGCACCGCCTTCCTCATCGCCTTCTGCCACAATGATTATATTACTTGATTTCTTTCTCCTGTTCCCTGTTTCAATCATCTTTTTCAGATCGCGGGCTTCGCCTTTTGTTTCAGGAATAAAAATGGCTTCAGCACCGGTGGCTATACCAGAGTACAGTGCAATAAATCCGGCTTCAGCACCCATCACCTCAACGAAAAACATCCTGTTATGGGCACTTGCTGTATCTCTGATCTTGTCAACTGCCTCAACAACTGTATTGAGTGCAGTATCGTATCCGATTGTATAGTCAGTTCCGTAAATATCATTATCTATTGTTCCGGGAATACCTACAAATGGTATATCATATTCCTCATTAAATATTCTTGCACCGGTGAAAGAGCCATCCCCTCCAATAACAACAACACCGTCGATCTGTGCTTCTTTAAGGTTATCATAGGCTTTTTTCCTTCCTTCAGGTGATTTGAACTCCTCACATCTTGCAGTCTTAAGAATAGTTCCGCCCTTCTGTATAATATCGCTTACGCTTGATGAACTAAAGGGTCTGAACTCTGCATTTATCAATCCTTTATAACCCTGAACAATACCAACAACTTCAATTCCATTGTAAACGGCAGTTCTTACAACAGCCCGTATAGCTGCATTCATACCCGGTGCATCACCGCCCGAGGTAAGAACTCCGATTTTTTTAATTTTACCCATTTATTAGTCTTTTTTATCAGCCGGCAAAATTAGCATTATTTTTCTTCGTAGCAAGAAGGTAATGTTACACCTCTGTTACATTAGTGAGATCCTGTCTCTGACATTCTCAATCAGCCACTTGGGAGTGGAAGTTGCACCGCAGACACCGACCGAGCTCTTTCCTGTGAACCACTCTCTTCTGATCTCATCGGGAGATGAGACAAAATATGTATCAGGATTCTCTTTCCGGCATACCTCAAACAGTATTTTCCCGTTGGAGCTTTCTTTACCGCTCACAAAGACTATTACTCCATGTTTTCTTGCAAATGCTTTTAGTTTAGGTTCGCGATTAGATACCTGTCCGCAAATCGTATTGAATTTATGAAAATGCAATTCAGCATCTATATCCTGTTCCTCCATCTTATTAATGATTGTCTCAGCAATATCCCTGTAATCCTTGACACTCATTGTGGTCTGAGAAAAGAGGTAGACATCCTGACCTAAATCAATACTGTTAAGTTCTTCTTTTTTAGTGATCAGAACAGCTTCATTATTAGTCTGCCCCATTAATCCGATCACCTCTGCATGGCCGGGTTTACCAAAGATTATTACCTGTCCGTTCTTTGCCTTTGACCTTTCCCAGATATCTCTGATCCGTGATTGAAGCTTTTTTACGATAGGGCAAGTAGCTTCAATAATTGTAATGTTATTATTATGAGCAATTTCGTATGTTTCAGGAGGTTCGCCATGTGCCCGTATAAGAACTTTTTCATTTTTAAGCTCCTTAAACTGTTCATGATCAATGCTTATCAATCCCAGTCCTGCCAGCCTTTCCACTTCAATATCGTTATGAACAATCTGTCCGAGTGAATAAACCTTTTCTCCATTCAGCAAGGCTTCTTCGGCTATTTCGACTGCATTTTTTACACCGAAGCAAAATCCGGAATTCACATCAATTTCAACCAGCATTAATTCTCTTTTCAATTAGATCCATTACCCAGATCATCTGATCTTTTACCGACATCCTGCTGTTATCAAGTACAATCGCATCTTCAGCCCTTCTGAGTGGGCTTATATCCCTGTTCTCATCTGCGATATCCCTGGCAATGATGTTTCTTTTTATCTCTCCGAAAACAACTTTGTCTCCCTTTGCGATAAGCTCATCATACCTTCTTTGTGCCCTGATATCTACAGATGCGGTCATAAAGATCTTCAGCTCTGCTTCAGGAAATACAACAGTACCGATATCTCTTCCATCCATTACGATCCCCTTATTGGCACCCATCTGTCTTTGCAGCTCAACCATCCGTTCCCTTACTTCATGGATCTGGCTCACCTTGCTCACATGGGCGGAGACCTCTATTCCTCTTATTTCATTTTCAACATTTTCTGAATTCAGTATTGTTTCATTCACCTGAGTATCATTGTTGAAATTGAACCATACCTGCATTCTGCCAAGATTATTCAGAATTGCATTCAGGTCAAACTGATTGTGGTCAATATAACCATTACGCATACAGCACAGAGTAACAGCCCTGTACATTGCTCCGCTGTCGATGTAAATATATTTTAATTCTCTGGCAATGGATTTGGCGAATGTACTTTTCCCGCAAGATGAATACCCGTCGATTGCTATTATAATCTTTTTGTTCATTTATACACATCCGTTTTAACCCCCCACCCCATGAAGGAAATGGTTAAAACCCCCCTTTAGGGGGCATGGGGGGCAAAGTTAAAGTTTAAAAGAAGACCAATTAACCGCAAAGAACGCAAAGTCCCGATAGCCATCGGGATACGCTAAGTACGCAAAAGCAGATTCATATAATTCGTCTCTTTGCGAACTTTGCGATCCGCCATCTGGCGGATGTGCCCTTTGCGGTTTCACTGACTTTTTCTATATCCCTAATGGGGATACAAAGTTTAAAAATAATTCAGGTGAAAACAACAGCCAGGTCATTTATGAAACTTCTTATATATAAGATCTGGTCTGATCATGATTGAAATATTGTTAGAAGCTCCCGCCAGATGATAAGTCGCTCTTCCGAAGCCAACATTCATAAAAGAGGTATTAATTCCGAAACCCCATGAAAATCCCACGGTCGATGTTTTGGTATCTATCTGAAGCTCTTTTCGTCTCTGATAATTATAACCTGCCGATACATAGAAATTTTTTCCTGGAATGAGTTCCACACCCACGATTGCATGTCTCATAGCATTTTCAAAGAAGCCTGAATTTGATTTCGTCCCGGTTGTTGTGGTGTAACCTGGGTTGGAGTTGTTTACGTAATCATAAGTCAGGTCGAATTTCTCAAGATGTCTTAATGTAAGTGAAAAACGGAATGGTGCATGGGCCAGTTTCTGGGAAGCCCCGGCCTGAATTTCGAAGGGCAGTTTTTCGCGGCTTTCCCCTGTGTAGGTTGTGATCTGCATTCCGGCATTTTTAATAACAAATCCCGCAGAGAAAAGATTATTTCTGCTGTGATATGTTCCTCCTATATCGACTGCGAATCCCAGAGAAGTGTATTTCTCAAGAGTTGAGAGGACAGGTTTAATGTTTATTCCAACCGAAAAAAGTGTATCTATTACTCTTGAATATAACACTGAGAATGCATATTCTGAAGCTGAAAATGAGCCTGTAATTGTTCCTGCCTCATCGGCTTCCCTGAAGGTTCCGTAATTCAGATAAGTAAGACCTGCGGCAAAATTCCCTATTCCGTTGA
>JAHEYW010000008.1 GCA_023251395.1 Bacteroidales bacterium | reverse complement strand
AATACCTCAACAATTTCTGAATGATACTTTACAATATTAACCAATCTTAGAAAAGGAGAAATATTAACAGAATCAAAATCCTATTGATTATCCTTGCATGGACCATCGTGATAAATTCAGCCTCAGCCCAGCAACCCCAGAAACCACCTGTAACACAACCTGTTGCACCGGTTAAACTTGCCTCACCCGCCGATACACTGCAGTATACCCTCGGCGCCTTTATGGGACAGTGGCTCGTGAAGAATGGGTTTGCAATAACGAATCCTGCCGTATTCAGCGCCGGACTGAACGATGTTTTACAGAATAAGAAACTGGCCGTGACCGATACTACAATCGTGAAACGCATAGCCGCCTACCAGACTCTAATGCAGAACGAGAAAAACCGCCAGCTTGAGGAACAGCTTTTCGCTGCTCTCAAAGGCAAACCTGGTGTTGGCGTAATGCCCGATGGAGTCAGCTATATTGTTGTTAAAGCCGGAACCGGAGTCAGGCCTTCCGCTAAAGATAGTATCGTTATCAACGCTGTCGGAATATTCCCCGATGGTACAGTCTTCGAAGATACTTTCAAAAAGAAACAACCTTTGAAAACAACAACCGGCACCCTGATACCAGGTCTTAATGAAACCGTCCAGCTGATGCCCGAGGGCTCAACATGGAGAATATTTATTCCTTCTGCACTCGCTTATGGACCCGCAGGAGTGCCTGGTGTCATCCCGGCTAACAGCGCACTGGTGTTTGATATTACGCTTGTTGAAGTAAAGACGAAGAAGTGAGAGGGAATTGAAGAAAGTTGAAAAGGTTGAATGGGTTGAAAAGATTGAGACTGCAAGTTGAGAAGCATAGCTCCGAAATCCCGGTAGCGAAGCGATCCGGGAACTGAATGACAAACTGTAGCGTTAATTAACAGCATGATCAAAACAGGCAATATAAAATTGCTGGAGAACAGCAGAGGACTACTCAAATTAATGAGGTGGTCTGCTGCTGCTTTAATTATCATGCTGCTACTGCTATCTGACAATCTCTCTGCGCAGGTGATTACCAATACCGGTGCAGCTATTTCTGTCAGCCCCGGTGCTGTTGTGAAGAGCAAAGACCTCGAAAATACCTCCGGAGCAGTCGGAAATAATGGTACTCTTAACCTAACCGGTATATTGAATAATTCCGGTTCACTAAATTTCAATGGTACAATCAACCTTACCGGCAACTTTACAAATACATTAACCGGGATCTCTGGTGGTAATGGATCATTCAACCTTATGGGTGACTGGACAAATAACGGAGTATTTAACCCCGGCACATCCACTGTGACATTTAATGGGACAATCAACCAGATAATAAATCACGGTTCCACAGGAGAGCATTTCTATAAACTAATCATTATTAATCCAGGCAATTTTGTCACCCAGGTTTCAGCTTCTGTGGGCCCGTTAACCGTAAATAATGATCTTACAATTACCTCGGGTTCACTTATTCTTGGTTCAACAACCTCGACCCTTTCAGTTGGCGGAGCAGCTACAATCAACGGGAACCTCACCTACAACAGCTCAATTACTCAAACAGCAACTATTGCAGGTAATCTGGGCGGGACAGGTACGTTGGATATGAGCGGTGGGGGCTTTGCTCATTCCCTCTTCCTGGCGGGTTCCACCAACTCAATCGGGACATTCATAACCAATCCTGCAAGCTCTAGTACAGTTAATTATAATGGCGCTACCCAGACTGTCTTTCCTGCTCTCAATTACAGGAACCTCACGATTTCCAATTCCGGGATCAAAACCCTTCAGGGCAATTCTGTCATAGGAAGAAGACTAAATATTAATGGAGGTACTCTGGACCTTGGCACGACTACTACCACATTCTCCGTTCAGAATTCGACCACCATAAATGGTGGCCTTGCCTTTGACGGAACATCTGCCAAAGTTGTAAATCTGAACGACTCACTGGTTGGATCCGGTTCAGTTGATATGAGTGGGGGGAATCTTTCTCATCGACTCATACTTAATGGTGCAATAAACAATATTGGAACTTATTCCTCCGGGTCATCTTCTACTGTGGATTATATTTTAAATGGTGCCCAGACTGTCTTTTCAACAGATGATTACAGGAACCTGAGGATCATTGGCAGCGGAACAAAAACACTCCTTGGGGATGTTACTGCAAAAGGTGTTCTGACAATGTCGGCAGGTGATATACAGGCAAATAATTATACTGTTAAAGTCACAGATGGCGCAGCAAGTGCTATCAACAGAACTGCAGGAAAAATCATTGGCAAGCTTCAGAGGACGATCGGGGTAACCGGAACCGAATATCTCTATCCGATAGGATCATTAGCTAATTATAATCCTATGAAGTTTAAATCCAGGAACCCTGTTCCTGGTCCGATAACAGCCCAGTTTAAAGTGGCTGATATTGGAAATCTCGGACTTCCGCTGGATGACAATGACGAGCAAATATATGACAGATATACTGATGGTTACTGGACATTAACTTCAGCCACCGCAATGACCTCCAGCAATTTAAATGTAAATCTTAATACAACCGGCTTCACCGGGATTGATCTCTCTTCCCGTATAATTAAAAGAACTGATGGTGGTAATCTTGAGATTGACGGTAAAAATGATACCCTGTCAGTCCTTCCTGAAATGATGCGTGATTCATTGCTAAAAGGCATCTCAACTGTGACCACTGATCTTGCAATCGGTAAAGGGAGACCAAGAATTACAGTTCAACCTTCCAATATTGATATTTGCGAAGGTTCAAACGCATTTTTCCAGGTCACTGCTACCGGTCGTGGGACACTGTCATACCGCTGGCAGGTTGATACCGGATTCGGCTTTACTAATATCTTTGACGGTCCTGTTGGCAACGGGGCGACCTATAACGGGACTGATAAGAGAAGACTTAACATTCTCAGTGCACCTTATGGTATGAATGGTTATCTCTACCGGGTAAGGATAACTGATGCTCAGGGAAATTACAACTATACCGATCCTGTTCTCCTCACTGTGAACAAGATCCCGGCAGCAATAGCCAATATCTATTCTCAGGCTGAATGTCCGGGTGTTACATTTGGTGATATTGTACTTGCCACAAGCAATAGTGTGACAGGAACCACATTTACATGGACACGCGATAACCCTGCCGGTATTACAACTTCATTACCAATGACTGATCTGGCACCTGGCGGTGTTATCTCTGGTGTCTTCTCAAATACTACAGATGCACCGGTCGCTGTTACATTTACCATAGTACCTAAAGGACCACTTACGACATACTGTATTGGCAGCAGCATTAATGTTGGGGTTACTGTAAACCCCATACCAAGGATCCTTCCTGTAGCACAATCAACCCAATGTGACAGTACCAATACCAGCCTGCATCTGAACAGCCCGAGCACGTTTACAAGCGGTCTGATAAGTTTCAAATATACTGTCGCCTCAACTGGATCTGTATCTGGCTATTCCACTCCGGTTTCCGGACTAGCCAACCATTTCAGCATTACAAATATGCTGATAAATAATACTGATGTATACCAGGTTGTTACCTATAATGTTGTTCCTGTTAGTCCGGTTGGTTGTGTTGATGGTCCTTCAACAGATATTAAAGTGAATGTGAATCCGACACCAAAATCAAGACCAGTTAACCTGTATAATTTCAAACAGGATTCTGCAATATGTTATCTCGGTACCACTGATGTACTTCTTACAACTCCAACGGTAATGACATCCGGTAACATAATATTCGATTATAGTGCCAGTACAACAGGACCAGGTTTTGTAACAGGTAACTTTGCATCCAGGACTGGCAAGGTACCGGGAGATACTATATCCAGAACCTACAGGAACAGTGCTGATACATTATACTCAGTTTATTTCAGAATTACTCCACGTGTTGACAATGCAATGTGTAATAATGGTCCGGTCGCAATCAGCCGTATCAAGGTTCACCCAATACCTCTGCGTACCATTATCAATACCAAACCTTTGACATGTAAGACAGGTGGTGCCGGACTTGCCGAGTTACAGGCTGTAATTTCAAAAGGTGCCGATCCATATCATATTTACTGGACTGGTCCAGTAGGATATACCAACGTAGACTCATTCAAGATCATCAATTTGTCTGCTGGCCGGTATGTTGCGAGAGTAACCGATAACCTTGGCTGTGCCTTCAGAGATTCTATCCTGGTTTCACCGGTTGCTGCAACAGCTAACATTACTGCTCCTGTAATACCGCCAGGTAACTATAATATCAGCTGTATCGGATCTACAGATGGAACAATCCTTGTATTCGTTACAGGCGGTATAACACCTCCATATAATTACTGGCTGGTAAGGAACAGCACAGATACACTTGGATCAGGAATATTCACCGGTAACTATAATACACTGGATCCGACCACTTATAAGTATTATTATGGCATCGGAGCCGGAACATATACTCTGATTACCAGGGATATCAATGGTTGCACCGACAGTAAATCGCTGTCGATGAGGGTACCGCCTCCGATGGTTGTAACATTTGGCAAATCATTATTTGGAAGCTTTAATGTTCCTTGTAAAGGTTACAGCAACGGATCAGCCTGGATAGAGAATACTACCGGTGGCCGGGGAAGTTATACATACAGGTGGTATACCTATAACGGGCATTTGATCCCATCTCAGGTCAACACAACAAGGATTGACAGTCTTACAGCTGGGAAATATTACCTCGAAACAAAAGATGTCCTTGGCTGTATAAAAATAGATAGTGTCATTATTACTGAACCTAATGGTATGGCTCTTACTGGTTATCAGCTTTCAAAGAGCGCAGATAATAATTTCAACATTTCATGTTATGGTGGTAATAATGGTGCAATCAACATGACAATATCCGGAGGATCCGGTATATATCTGTTCAACTGGACCGGGCCAAATGGATTCTCAGAAACCACTAAAGATATCTCAGGATTATATGCAGGAACCTATACTACAACAGTACAGGACTTCTTCTGATGTATTCTTACACCTTCTCCATCATTCACACTTACTCAACCAACAAAACTGGCTGTATCAGCAATAAAATCTGTCGCAACAGATGGCATAAATAATATCAATTGCAACGGATCAAATACGGGAGCAATTACACTTAATGTATCAGGAGGAAGTACTGGTAATTACTATTATTCCTGGAGTACTTCAACAGGATCAGGGTTGGTTGCCGGACAGAAAAATCAACCTGATCTGACTTCAGGAGATTATAAGGTAGTAGTTTCGGATATTAACACTTGCAGAGACTCAGTAAGTGTAACATTGATACAGCCTCAGGCTATTTCAACTCAGCTTATTGCAAAACAGATTACCTGCTCACCTCCCGGATTCAATAATGGAGCTATATCACTTAATGTTGCCGGAGGAACCGGAACATTCACCTATTCATGGTCGAACGGTTCGACAACACAGAATATTTCCGGTCTTGTTCAGAACCTTTACAAAGTAAGGGTGACAGACAGTAATAATTGTATTAAGAGAGACTCTGTTCAGATCGTAAATCCGCCGAATCTGACCTATACAACAAATATCCCTGCTTATAATACCTTCAATATAAGTTGTTCTGGGTTGTCTGATGGATCTATTCAAATCACACCTCTTACAGGTAAAGCTCCATATTTATTTACCTGGACAGGGCCCAATGGTTTTTCATCAGCAAAACAGAGTCTTTCAGGTCTGGGTGCAGGTCAGTATAACCTGCAGATTACAGACTCCAACCTCTGTACTGCATCAGGAAGCTTCACACTGACACAACCGAACAAGCTTTCAATGACAATAGTTGCATCAACGAGCGATCATGGGCCTTTCAATGTAAACTGTGCCGGAGACAGTACTGCAACAATAAATATCACCTCTGTTAACGGAGTCGGTACTGTGAACTATTTATGGTCAGACGGGTTTACAAGCAAATCCAGAGCTAAGCTGAAGGCTGGAAAATATGGTATTATTATCACCGATCAGAATAATTGTGCTGCCGATTCCTCCATAACACTGAAACAGCCGGATTCACTTAAAGTATCAGCTTTTGTTAAAGAAGCCTTCTGCCCGGATAGCCCCGATGGTGAAATTGCTTTGTCTGTAAAGGGCGGTGTGATAGTTTCGGATTACACTTATCACTGGTCAGATAATTCAACAACTATTGACCGGACAAATGTTGGAAAAGGACTATATATAGTTAGAGTCAACGATGCTAACAATTGCTTTGTTATTGATTCGATTTTGATGAAGACTCAGTATCCGACCTGCCTCCAGATACCGAACGCATTCTCGCCAAACGGTGATAATATAAATGATTTGTGGAATATCGGAAAGATCGAACTTTATCCTAATGCAGAGGTAACTATCTATAACAGATGGGGTGAACCTGTCTGGAGATCATCGAGAGGTTATACACAGCCTTGGGATGGCAAGGGTAACGGGGTTTCCTTGCCGATCGATTCATACTATTATATAATTGACCTGCATAATGGATCGCGACCTGTCAGCGGGAATATTACTATCATTAAATAATTTATTACTTTTAGTTAGGTTGAAAAAACTGATCTTAATATCGTCTCTCCTTTTTGCTGTGAAAATTCTGTACTCGCAGCAGCTTCCTCTCTACAGCCAGTACCTTTATAACAAGTTCCTGATAAATCCGGCTGTAGCCGGAAGTGATGGTTATACAAGCGTTAACCTTACCGCAAGGGAACAATTGGTGGGAATTGAAGGAGCACCGGCAACATTCTCATTAAGTGTTCAGACAAGGGTACTCAAGAAGGCCTATATCGTTAGAAGAACAGTAGTTAAGAAGCACTTCCAGAAGCCCGCTTCAGATGGTAGAATTGGTCTCGGAGGTTATGTATTCAGTGATAAAAGTGGCCTCACTCAAAGAACAGGATTTCAGCTGACATATGCTTACCACCTGTGGCTCCAGAACTCTACACAGCTTTCAATGGGCCTTTCTTTTACCGGCTACCACTTTAAAATTAATACAAACCTTATAAAACTTGAGGATCAGAATGATCCGCTGCTTAACAGCGATCTTCAGAAAGGTATATTTGTACCTGATGCTTCATTCGGCGTCTATCTTCTCAATGCAAAATACTCTGCAGGCATATCCGCCGATCAGATGTTCCAGGCTGTCGCTAAAATAGGTAGTGATGCATATGGCAGATTTAAAATGAGCAGACAATATTATCTCTTCGGGAATTATAGTTTTGAGTATGGTCCTTATAACGAAATACAACCATCCATCCTTGTGAAAATGTCTGAACAGTTCAGGCCACAGGCAGATATAGGGGTTACTTATATAGCTAATAAATCATTCTGGGTTGGACTGACCTACAGGACAAGCAATGCCATAATTGCAAATATCGGCGTAAAATATCAGAAGATTTTCATCGGGTATTCTCTTGATTTTACTCTTCAACAAATTCAGCGGATAAGTTATGGAACCCACGAGGTCACCTTTGCAATCAAATTCGGAGATAATGCCAGACGTTATCGCTGGCTCGACAGATACTAGTGATCAGCCTTTCTTAGTAAATATATCATTGAGCTGCTTCTTTCTTTCCTGAATAGACTTCTTAGAAAAAAGATTTTTGCCTTGACCAGTCCAGTCAGTTGGGGTATACTGTTTCCCCTGTATTTTTCACTCAGAATTGAAATATAGAACACATCAAATGGAAGGGTTTTTGTTGCTGTCACTTTGAAACCACAGGCTACTGCAAAAAGTGAAAATGTTTCAGGATTGAAGTGCCATAAATGTCTTGGAACATCAAATGCCGCCCAGTAATTCCGATAATATGCTGCGTCAAAAGAATTGCTGTTTGGCAGGGCAATTACACAAAGGCCACCTGGTTTCAGAAGCCGGGACATCTCCTTCATAATGATTGCTGGTTCATGAAAATGTTCAAGCACATGCCACATTGTAATGCAATCAAATGTACCTGAATTCAGCTTTGCGATTTGTGAAGTATCTGAAACTTCGAGATTGAATTTAGACTCAGCATAGCTTCTGGCTTTATAACTCTTTTCTATTCCGGTAACCAACCATCCTGCTCGTTTCATTGAATTCAGAAAATGTCCGGTTCCGCAACCGATATCCAGAATTTTACCTGAAAATAATCCTGTCGATCTCCGGATAAGTTTTACCTTCTTATTGAGCATTATCTTCCTGACCAGCTGATATGCTTTGTCAGTAATCGTTTTGCTGGAGTCACTGTGCGAGATATATTCTTCAGATTCATAGTATTTACCCGCCTCTGCTTCATCCGGATGATCCTGAGTGAAAAGAAAACCGCATTTCGCGCACCTGGAGAGTTTAAAGATCTGTTCAGTTAGAAAGTGATCACGGCACTCAAAGAATACTGAGATCTCTTTGCAGGAGCAAACCGGACAGGCATCATGAATGACCATCTTATTCCGGTTTTGGCTTTTTAATTACTGCAAGCATGACATAACCTGCAATCATCAGTAGAAAGATCAATGAACTTGCCAGGGATACAGTTGTTCCGACAAAATATGAAGATGGATGGAAAACAAACTTCACCTCATGATTGCCGGCAGGGATAACCATTCCTCTCAAGACATAGTCAGCTCTGAAATAGTCAGATTCCTTTCCGTCAATATAAGCCTTCCATCCTGCAGGATAATATATCTCAGAAAAAAGTGCCAGCTTTTCACCTGAAGCAGAATAGCGGTAATGCAATTCATTCGGCTTATATGAAGAAAGATAGATTGTATCACCTTTTGAAACAGGATAGGATGAATTTGATATCTGCTTTTTAAACCTGGTATCAATGGCAGCCTGCCTGGCAGGATCTATTCTTTTTGTAGCTGAGATCTCTTCATTTGGATTGGCAACCAGAAGTGGCGATTCAACAAACCATGCATTGCCTAAGGCGTTGGGATTAATCGTTGGATCTGCCTGACCATTGATTATTATATATTTAGTATTCAGCATATTCAGGGCATTATTTCTTGCCACTCTGCTTAAAGCCGGCTGAAGGTCGTCAATGGTTTTAGCCTTTCTAAGTGCATCTTCATAAACAATCAGGTCAGGAATTATCAATGAATCAATTAGCTCCTGGTATCTCCTGAGTTTAGCACCATGATAGCCGCCAATAGATTTATGGTACAACGATGTAGAAGCGTCGTTGAAAGGATCGACTGCAAGATTGAAAACTCTGTATATAGAATTATCCCTGAGGATAAAACTATCAGCATGGCTAGGTGCCGATACTTTAGCTGACATGGCAGGTGTCATGAAGTTATCAGCATTCAGATATCTTTTGTCAACGAACCACATATCAAAAAGGAACAGAACCCCAAGGATGATAATTACATAATCCTTTTTGAGTTTCTCATAGAAAAATGCCACCAATGCTGCGGCTCCAAGGAGGATAAGTGCAAGAGATCTAAATGCATCACCTCTCAATAAATTTTTCCTGTCGTCAATCAGTGCTGAAGAGAGCCAGTCAGGAAACTGAGCACCTTGTTCTGCAGGTGCTACAAAAGATCCTGATAAACCCGGAAACATAAGAAACAACAATGCAAATCCGCCTGCAATCCCTAGTGCTATTTTAATCCCTTTCATTGCCTCTTTGCGGGTAACAGTTCCATTGAAAATATCCCGCAAAGCCAGAATTCCCAGTAATGGAATACAGAATTCGGCAATAACCAGGGTCATTGTAACAGCCCGGAATTTATTATACCCCGGAAAATAATCAAGGAATAAGTTTGTAAATGGCATGAAATTTTTCCCCCAGGCAAGCATTATTGAAAGAACAGTCGCAATGAGAAGCCACCATTTAATATGGCCTTTTACAACTATCAATCCAAGAATAAAAAGGAAAATAATTATAGCCCCGACATATACCGGGCCATTGGTTCCCGGTTGTGTGCCCCAGTACATTGAGAACTGGTTTGCAGCCTCTCCGGCATTATTCCTCCTCAGAGCAGTTACAGTCTTTGAATTTCTGTCAAATGGAATGTTGCCACCACCTTTAAAATTGGGAACAAGCAGGGTAAATGTCTCATCAATGCCGTAACTCCATCGTACCACATAATCCCTGTCAAGTCCGCTTGTCTTATTTTCATTTTTTGTCACGAGCTCTGTTCTTCCTCTCAAAGAATATTTTCCATATTCATAGGTAGTATAGAGAGAAGGGAAATTCATTCCAATAGCAAGTATCACAGGAACAACCAGGATGGCTGAACTTTTAAAAAATGCGGCTATCTGTTTTTTAAATATCGCCTGAATAAATTCAGCAATAATGAAGATCAGAATACATATAAATGAATAGTAAGTAATCTGGGGGTGATTTGCCATCAGCTCAAGAGTGAGGAACAGAGTTGTAAGTAGGGCTCCCTTTATGGCTTCTTTTCTGTAGGTATAATATATGGCTCCGATCATTGGTGCCGAATATGCTATTGCAAAAGCTTTGGTATTATGTCCTGCCGTCAGAATGAAGAAAAAATAAGTTGAGAATCCATATGCAATTGCACCTGAAATTGCCAGTTTCTGTTCAACGCCAAAAAACAGAAGAAGCAGATAGAATCCGGCCATTGTAATAAAGATTGAGGCTGCCGGCAATCTCATAAATTTCAGGACTTTATCCACATACACCATCATGTTTCCCTTGTATTTAACAGAGATCAGGTATGCTGGCATTCCTCCAAACATTGAATTTGTCCACAAAGCTTCCTGTCCGGTCTTGTTACGGAAGTCATTGATCTCCCTGGCAGAATTCTGTGCGACGGTACCATCATTGGTATGGAGAACCTTTCCTTCGAGTGATGGATAAAAATAGACAATGGAAATAATCATGAAAAGTACTATTGCCACAATGTGAGGCAATGCCGGTTTAAAAAAGCCTTTAATCTGCATTATTTGAGTTTATAATTTTATGATCCTGACAAAAGTATGAATATCTTATTACATATGAAATCCATATGCTTTATCATATTGATCTATAATACTATGGCCGATATTTTTTGCGGAAAATCTCTCCCGGTTTTGTAAGGCAATCGCCTCCCGGTCAAGCTGATATGATCCGATTTCAGCAATAGCTTTTATCCATGACACAGTATTGTTTTCAGCAAGTAACCCGTTGCTGCTATTCACAAGTTCCGGTAATGCACCGGTATTTGATACAATAACCGGAGTGCCGGTAGCAAGTGCCTCTGCTGTAACAATTGAGAATGTTTCAGTATCAGATGTATGAAGGAAATAATCGGTTTTCTGAAGTAATTCTGCTATTGATCTCTTATCAAGATATCCCAGCCAGTCTATTTTTAAATTCACTGGCAAATTCTTCTTCTTCATTATCTCAATCTGCGGACCCCTACCTGCGACTTTTAATTCTACCGGCCGACCACTCTTAGCTGCGAATCCACTTAGTGATTCCACTATCAGGTCAAGACGTTTGGGGAGCCGCCAGTTAGCAACGCAAAGAAATTTGATAGTATCCTCATCAGCTGCATTTTTTAATTCTGGCTTATAATGAAAAATATCTGTGTCGACTATATTGGGAACTATCAGGATATTTTGATGTTGAGTGTTTTTCTTTATCTTATCAGATAAAAACTGTGAGACACAAATTATTGCACTTCCTTTCCTGTATGACTTCAGTGCAATTCTTTTAAATAAAGGATGATGTAGCAGTCTCTCAGATTTTGACCAGTGTTCTGATATAATTGTCTTTGCTCCCAGTCTTTTTGAAAGAAGATATCCTACAATCCCGCATGGGAAAATTACATTTGAATGGATTATTGCTGGTTTGATCGTTATCTTGCATTTTTTCAGACTCCGGAATACAACTCTCTCAAGGATCCAGGGGTTAACATACCAGAGTTTCCATAAGCGTGTTGACAGATTCAGGACAATTCTTTTCCCGTTTTGCCAATCGGATTCTTCAATCTCCCTTTTCAGAAATATACTTTTTGAATTGAGAATATTTACCTGAAGAAAAACGACATTGCTTCTCTGGCTGCAGATAGCTGTTGCCTGATCCTGAATAAAAATACCCTGCTGAGGGAATTCAGAAGTCGGATTCCAGAAGGAGATTATCAAAACCTGAAAAGGTTCCATAATGGTTTATCTAAAAAGAATATTATCTGGCTCTTTTTTTCAGATAAAAGCATGCCTGGTCTCCATCGTTCTTTTTGTTCAGATCCAGTGCATCTTTTTCAAACTTCTTCATCTCCTCCTTTGAGAATATATCATCGGAGGTCGACAGTGGAAGATTTCTCAGGTATTTTTCACTACCAGTAAACTGATAGGTCCCTGAGTCAAACACTACCTCTTCAATTTCCAGATCTGTCCTTTCAGTCAGTATCCCCAAACTTTTCACTGAATGAATATAAAGGTGCCTTGGCGCATCAAGCCCTATCCAGTTCTCCCTGTATTTCTTCCATGCAAAAGTATTTGCCACCGGAATACGTATCAATACCCGCCCGTTGTCGTTAAGTATCGTTCCAATATGCCTGATAGCTTCTTCCTGATCGGGCATGTGTTCGAGCGAATGATGAAGCATTATGAAATCAAACTTTTCATGGATCTCATACAAATCCCGTTTGAGTATCTTCAATCCACCATCTGCCTTAATATCCTTTTCGAGGAAGGGATCTATCCCGGTAATATTATTAAAACCACTCCTTTGCAAAGAGAGAATTTTTCTGCCGGCTCCTGTTCCAATATCCAGAATTTTTGAATCAAGTTTTACTTCTTTTTTCCGCAACCATGGAAAAGGATGATCAAAGACAAATGAAGTAAGAAATCCTGTCAGATTCAGATAACCAAGATAGTATAGAATAAGGCTCTTCTTAATGAAAAAATTCAACCAGTTGAGCCTCGATGGAAATGTTGGTTCCTGATATGAGTAGTAGTTTGCTGGATAATATTTCCCCAGATCTTCGGGTACTTTTTTTATCTGAATACATTGACAATTGGAACAAACAAAATACTCAAACTTGTCCCCCATGCCCAGCTGCTTTTCTTCAGCCAGGATAAGTTCATTCTCCTTTTCATTACCACAAAACTTACATTTGAGTATCTCTGAATGAGGGGAGTTCATAACGAGTGCTATTTTATATATCCTTTAAAGTATTTCGGGTTTCGGATTGCTACTTATATACATCATGCCCGATAAGTTTTGCCAGCCATTCAATATCCATTCTGAAGAAGCTGAAAAATAGTCCGGTTAATGAACGTAGCTTCCATACAGGCTGCCTTAGTCCATAATGAAAAATAGATATCAGATAATCCTTACGAGCTCCTTTGAAATCTTTCCTTATCAGCTTATATCTCCCCGATCTTGAATATGCGATCACCAGCTTATTAAGGAAGATATGGTCTATCTCTTTTTTCGTCACTCCCTGCTCCCTGAAGACATCAGGAAATCTTTCCATGTAAGATTGAATCATTACATAGAAGCTGGCGGTCATCTGTCCGGTATAAGTTTTTGTGACCTGGCAGGGATATATACGCCAGTGCGCCAATGGTTTATCAATAAATGCAAATTCTCCCTTCATTAAAAGTTCCAATGTTGTCGGAACATCAACGAGAGGAAGATTAAAATTTTGAATGAATCCTCCGATTTCGATTAATGAATCACGCTTTATTAATAAAGTTACTGCCGGAATAAGAGTTCTGATAAATTTTGAGAGGAAGCTTCCGACCGGTTTATTATAAAAGAGATGAGACTCATTGTCAGCCAGAGGAGCAAGATAATAATTATAGGAAAGATCCATTGATGAAAGATAAGCTTGCCCCCAGGAAAGGACACACTGTGGATTGTTCTCCATTACGTCAACCTGCGTCTCCAGTTTGTCTGGCAGCCAAACATCATCACATTCAAGTACAGCAATATACTTTCCTTTCGACTGATTTAGTGCAAAATTGTATGACTCTCCCAATCTGAAAATCCCTATATTTTTCTGGGTATATAACTTAATCCTTTTTTCTTTGGCCGCCCATTGACTTGCCAGCAGGTATGTCAGATCACTGCTCCCATCATCCATTATTATCATTTCCCAGTTCTCATAAGTCTGGGCAATGACAGAACGGATACAGTCCTCAACGAATTTTTCGTGATTATAGGCAGGAGAGATAATTGAAACTAACGGTTTCTGCAAGGTCATTTATGATCTGATTATTCTAAAATTATAATTCATATAGATCAGATATACTTCTGAGTTCAATTGTGCAAAAATATGCTTTTTTAGCTATTTCCATTGATTTATTCGACGGATAATGAGGATACCGGCACCTCCCAATTTATTGTAATCATATGGTTAGAAAATCTTACCGTCTTTAAAATTGATTATTTTTGATTATGAATTGCCATAATTAGTTAAAGTGAGTCAAAGTCCTTTAAGACGAAAAACAGTAAAAGGGTTTTTCTGGAGTTCGGTTGAAAGCATTCTGAGCCAGGGCCAGGGAATTATATTTGGCATTTTCCTTGCCAGGATGCTGTCACCCGGTGAATTCGGGCTTATAGGAATGATCACCGTTTTCATTTCAATCGCACAGGTTTTTGTTGACAGCGGGTTAAGTCAGTCTTTAATCAGAAAGCAGAATTGCACCTCGGAAGATTACAGCACAATTTTCTGGACAAACCTGCTAATCGGTATTTTCAGCTACATAATTATCTGGTTATTTGCACCATTTATCGCTTCGTGGTATGGAAAACCCGAGCTCATTTCACTTACAAGAGTAACCTCATTAACTATCATTATCGGTTCCTTCACTCTTATCCAGCAAACGATGCTGACAAAAGAGGTTGATTTTAAGACCATTACCAAATCATCAACTGTAGGCACATTTATTGCCGGGATAACTTCATTAGGTTTTGCATATTTTGGTTTCGGCGTCTGGAGCCTTGTTATCAGGACGATAATAAATCAGCTGGTAAGGTCAGTCATACTCTGGAATCAGCATAAATGGATACCAAGGCTTAACTTCAGTAAACTTATTCTCAGGGAGCATTTTTCGTTCAGCTCCAATATTCTGCTTATATCTGTTATAGCAGCCATCTATAAGAATTTCTACAACTTCATTATCGGGATCCGTTACACGGCGGAGATCCTGGGTTTTTATACAAATGCTGACCAGTATAGCACAATGTTTTCCTCCACAATATCGAATATTAGCAGCAAGGTGAGTTATCCTGTTCTTTCTGAGATGCAGAATGATGACAACAGGTTAAGACATAGCATCAATAAGCTCATTGTCAATGTAATGTATATTTCATTCGTTGTCATGTTTGGTCTGGCCGCGGTTGCAAAACCTTTATTTATAATACTTCTTGGAGCCAAATGGTTACCTTCTGTCATTATGTTCCAGGTACTTTGTATATCTTATTCCATAACACCGATGCACGGGATAAACCAAAACCTTTTGAAGATAAAAGGGAGGTCAGATCTCTATATGAAAACAGAGATCTTCAAATACCTGTTCCTGACACCTTTGCTTGTCCTGGGAGCCATCATGGGAATCAATGTCCTCATCGGAGGCATTGCGGTATTTTACTGGATCGGATTTGCGATCAATGCGATGTATTCCGGACGACTCCTGAGCTATCCAATCAGGAAACAGACGATGGATCTCCTGCCGGTTTTGATAATGTCAGCAGTTGCAGCAGGATTAACGTGGGGGATCGGGTTTGTGTTCTCTGTAAAAGATATTTACCTTTTGATCATTCAGGCGATTGTTTACCCTGGTCTTATCATTCTGTTTTCTGTGGCATTTAAGATGCCGGCATTTTATGAATTGAAACAGATTTTATCGGATAAACTGACTGTCTCAAATTTTCTCAAGACGGTGAAAGGAGAAAAATAAAGAATAAAGCTTTGATTCAACCTGTATTCTTCCATTTAATCTTATGAGTTGAATGGTAGTTTGTCTTAAAGGTTTAATTGTAAAAGACGATTCCAGGTCTCCATAGTCTGAAATATGTAAATATCCGTAATGATAAAGAGGTCTAGCCCGTAGGGCTTCAGGTATTATAGAAAATAGGTGACAACATGATCCATATACCTCGTAGAGGTTAAAGGCTCTCATTCCAAAATTCAAATAGAAATTGTTGGTCAAATTCTATTTCATTTTTGTTTAGAATCTCGATGTATTCTTCATGGAATGTTCTCTTTTTATGATGTGATTCCTGATTTTCAATGTAATTGTAAACATCAGAGATTTGTGAACGGCTGTAGGTAAAACCTCCATAACCCTCCTGCCAGGAAAATCTGCATGAACATAATCTTTCATTATTGATAAAAAGGGACGAACTCCTCTTTATGTCGTGAACTGTATCTGATATTGAAACAGATGGATTCAGCCCAAGAAGGATATGAACGTGATTTGATGTTCCATTGATGATAATGGATTTATGCTTCAAGTTCGTAACTATTCCGCTAATGTATTCGAATACACGTCCTCTAAAATCTTCCTTTAATAAAGCGTCTCTGTTTTTAACGGCAAATACAAGTTGCACGTACATTTGTGTAAATGTCCCGGGTTTCATACTTATTCAGATTAAAATTGCAGCTGAACAAATATAGAAAATAATAAAATCTTTTACTAGTTAAACCTCTACGAGGTAAATACAATTTGGATGACAAATTTTCTAAAAGACCATATCGCCTACAGCGAATGGTCAAATAATCAACCAATGATAGTCTTATATAAATAACTGGTTATGAGGCAAAATACATTAACTAAGATTTGTTATGATTTGAATCCTGATAGGATTGCTTTACGGTTATATTTCCTAGATCTTCCCCTTGCTGAAATCACCTTTCCCGAAACGTTTTTCGATCAGGCAATAGAGAAGAATAAAGAAATACCTGCTACCCATCTCCTTAATCTTAAGCTTCGATTCACCCTGCTTCCTGTTTCGCCATGAGTTCGGAACGACTGAATAGGAATAGCCGCGAACAATTGCTTTTAATGGCAGCTCAAGGGTAAGATTGAAATGAGGTGACAGAAAGGGTTTTAGTCCGTCTATTGTCTTCCTGTTGTATAGTTTGAAAGCATTTGTCATATCATTGTACCGGATCCTGAACATAACCTGGACCATAGTATTGAATATCCTGTTAAGGATCTTTTTCAGAAGAGGATAATCATATACCTTCCCCCCTCTCATCCATCTGCTTCCAAATACACAATCGAAGTTCCCGCTGATCATCTGCCTGTAGAATCTTACAAGATCATCCGGATCATCACTAAGGTCAGCCATCATTATGGCGACACAATCACCGCTGAAATTCTCCAGCCCGCACCTCACCGCATAACCGAAACCATTTGGTCCTCTGTTGGTCACTATCCTGAGAGTGGGTATTGTTTTCGCACTTTCAATCAGCACATTAGCAGTATTGTCACGGGAGTTGTCATCCACCACAACTATCTCGTGTTCAATATTCTCTTTAGAAAGTACAGCAAAAAGATTATCCAGAGTTTCAGAAATGGAACCCTCTTCGTTGTGCGCGGGGATGACAACTGACAGCTTCATCAATTATAGAAATATTCGGTTATTTTAATTCTGAATTGTGACTGGTAATCATTCTTTTCAGGAATGATAGTGAAACCTGTAATGTTTTCATTATTCTTTCCCAGGAATCTGAACAAAGTATATGAATCCAGGGGAGAGATTATTTTCTTGTTTATTATTACGCCATGCTTTAGTTCAGGAAGAATAAGTCTGTAGATCCCGGAACCTCCGTTTTCATAGAATAGCCTGATATTGATAAATGATGGCCTGTAAATAATATTTTTCAGTCTACCGGTCGTATTATACTTAATATCAGCACTCATAACAAGCAGATTGTCACTTTTCTTGATGACAATTTTATTATTAATTCCTATTAATGTATCTGAGATCTGATATTTGGTGAGCTGAAGTGGTTGCTCCCTTTTCTCAAGTAAAAACGAAGTATCTCTTTTCTCTTTCCATGCAAACAGGCTATCCGCTACTGCATACTCTGAGAGCAATGTATTCTTTGTCTGCGATTCGTCCCAGAAAGGATATCTGCCATCTATAGAGCCGTTTCCAAAGATGATATACCGGGGGGAATCTTTTCTTTTGAAAAAGTCAGAATTATATCTGTTTGAAAGGTCTGAGCTTGCTGCATATGATTGTATTACTGGTCGTGGTTTGTAATTTAATCCGTTAAAGTAAACCGAACAGATATCATAGGGGATCACATCAACAGTACTTTGTTTTATCTTGTTAAATACTGTTTCAGGCATTTCATAGGATTTCGCTCCTGCATTATAATAATCCTGTATATAGCTCTTCGCAAAAAGTTCAGTTAAATATCCTACCGGCAAAGGAACAGGATATTTCCCTTCCTCAAATTTGCTGAAGAAACTAAACGAAGCTGTAGTCACAATTATGATCCAGATGAAAAGATATCTGGTCAGGCGGTTTTTAAGATCAGTTTCAAACTGGAAATAGATCAAAAGCATAGATAATGCGATACTCCAGAACGCAAGTAAATGACTGCTATCCAGCCTAACATAACCCTGCTTGAAGAAGAAGAAGATATAAAGTCCTGCTATTCCGGAAATAAGAATCGTTTCAGCTTTTTTATTCTTGATTATTAATACCAGGGCTATGATCATAAAAGAAAATATGATATTCAAAGCGCTGAATATTGACAGTGTGTATTTCAGTCCCCTTACCGCCATACGGCTCATTGCTTCACTGTATGTCCTGGAAAAGTCAAATGTAGAAACTATGTACCCCTTAAGGTCAACCTTCAACGGGAATGAAAGAATAAATATCAGCATCGCAAGCGCAACAGGGAAAAGCCACGCCCATCTTTTACCACAGATGGTCAGATACAAAGAGGTAACTATAAAAATTACAATAAAGTAAATTGCGGCACTCGGTTTGATAAAAAACTGCAAAACAAGCAGCAATGTAATAACCACCTGCGAAAAAATATCATATTCCTTTATACCCCTGATAATGAAATAAAGTACTATCAAAAGTAATCTCCAGGTCGATTGCGCATAGGTGAGATTATAGACTGCAATGTAGATCAAGCCGTAAACTACCAGGGAATAGTTGCCCTTTATTGATCTGTTTATTATGTAAACTATTAAACCCAGAAGGACCAGGTCAAACAAGAATATCCAGAGATTTCCATAAGTGATCTCGGGTGAGTTATGTGTTGACAGAAAACCAAGGGGCCCGTAGGTGAAAATTATATCGCGGCCGAAAGTAAGTCCGTTTTTAACAGCAATATTTAATCCTGTTTCCCAGGAGGCATCTATTCCAATTGGCTGTAAATTAATGATATGCTCCGGCAGAAGGAGAAGTATGACAATAAGAAGGAAAAAATTCTTCCAGGTAAAAAAAAATTTCAGGATATTTAAAAATGAATTTGTCAATCTATTTTGTTTTCAGATTTATAACTGATTTGTTTGATTTCTATTCTAAGCCATTTCTGGAATCTGAGTAAACTTAAATGAAGTTTTATGCGGATATGATGGTAAAAACTTTCCCCTCCTTTAAAAGGAAGGGAAATTCGATCCATTCCAGTTTTCAAGATGACTATGTTGTTTTCTAATTTTTGGGCTTCTGTGTTATTACATCAATTCAACTCAAAAAATCAAAGAACGCAAATAAAGTTTTTATCAGAGTTTTTAATTATAGCTTAAAAGTTAACTCACCTCTACTATTTCACATGATTGAATCAGATAACTACTTTCTTCTCTGCAAAAAGCAGGAATTGCTTCCCGAAAAACTTCCATAAAAAAGGAAAGGCCAGGTATCCCCTTACTATTAATTTGTTAACCGGCAACCTGCTCTGAAATGAATAGGGAATAAACCTTGGAATGACACTGACTATTTCAAATCCTGCACTATAAAGGTATTCTTCCAGGCTCGATTCAGTAAGTATCAGCTTGTGGTCTGCAAAATTAAAATACTCCTTCATACAGTACTTGAAGTTTGGCCCCATAATGGCAATCTTCCCTCCTGTTTTAAGAGTCACAAACATCCTGGAAAGTAAAGTGTCAATATCGTCAGGTTTATCAAGATGCTCCAGAAAATTGCTGATAAAAACCGCATCAAAATAGTTACCGGGAAGATCTGAATGAAGGCAATTTCCAACTTTAACAGTTACGTCCCCCGCTGCATGTTTTGAAAGGAAATCGCCATTGATATCAAGCGCCCATTTTTCCTTTGAACTGATGCTATTGATAAATTCACATTCACCTGCTGCCGGGTCAAGTATCCTTTGCGGACTGCCAAGTCTTTTAAAGATATATTCAGAAATCTCTTTCCAGACAGTAAGTTTCTTCTCCTTACTTACATTCCTGAATCGATATTCATATATCCTGTTGTAATCCATCAATTCCGGCTTTTAAAACCGTTATAAATTTCAGTCAGAATACCTTCAAGATTGTACTTATAGGACCAGTCCGGATAATGATTCTTAAATTTGCTGAGATCGCTGATATACCAGATGTGATCACCTATCCTGTTTTCTTCCGAATAGGTGTAGTTCATCTTCTTTCCGGTAATTGATTCGCACATCTTAATCGCCTCTTTCATCGAGCAGTTTGAATGTCTGCTTCCTCCTGCATTATATACTTCACCGACCCGTGGATTCAGATAAAAATGCCATAGCATGTTTACAAGGTCCCATGAATGGATATTATCCCTGACCTGTTTTCCTTTATATCCGAAAATGGTATAATGATCTCCGTTAATAGCACATTTCATCAGGTAAGACAGAAATCCATGCAGCTGTGTTCCGGAATGCATCGGACCTGTAAGACATCCACCTCTGAAAACTCCGGTTTTCATATTAAAATACCTGCCGTATTCCTGAACCAGGACATCTGCAGCAACCTTTGAAGCGCCGAAGAGAGAATGTTTTGTCTGGTCGATCGACATGTTTTCATCTATCCCTTCCTTAAAATAAGGATGACTCTCTTCTATTTCCCATCTGTCGTTTAGCTCAACAAGAGGAAGCTTATTCGGATTATCTCCATAAACCTTATTTGTAGATGTAAAGATAAAAACAGCCGCAGGACAATAAATCCTGGTAAACTCAAGCATATTCAGTGTGCCGTTCGCATTTACTGTGAAATCAGTCTGAGGTTCCTTTGCAGCCCAGTCATGGCTTGGCTGAGCAGCGGTATGTAAAACCAGTTTTATATCCTTCCCATACTCTATGAAAACTTTTTCAAGCGGCTTGAGTTCTCTTATATCAATATTATAGCTTTTGTAGTTCTTGATTTTTTCCATCAACCGGTTATTATTCCAGATTGTTGAGGCATCCTTCCCAAAGAAATAGGAACGCATATCATTATCGATCCCGATCAACATATCAAACTTACCCGATAAAAATTCAACTGCCTCACTTCCGATAAGTCCTGCAGATCCTGTTATTAATGCAATATTCATCAGTTATTACTAAAAATAGATTTAACAATTGATTCGTCCTTCCTGAGCCAGTTATAAATATCTGCTGCTGTATCTTTTACTGATTTTTTAGGTGTCCATCCTGTTTCCCCGGTAACCCTGCTGTTATCAGAAATGTATAATCTGATGTCAGCTTTTCTGGTTTCAGGAATCCGGTCAACCTGAATTTTGTTTCCTGTTATTTCATTGCACAAAGCTGTCAGTTCAATCAGGGAAATACTGTTTTCCAGCCCTCCGCCCGCATTGAATATTTTGCCATGATTCTTATCAAAGTGATTAATCTGATAATCAATGAGATCAAAAACATCTTCAATGTGCATTACATCCCGAACCTGTTTCCCCTTGCCTCCGTAACCGATATAAGCCAGCTTCTCTTTCCAGAAGTGTTTTGCCACCCATAGAGCCATAAATCCCTGATCTGTCTTTCCAAATTGTCTGGGTCCTGCAATTACTCCACAACGATTAATAATAGCTTTCAAACCAAAATAACTGGCATATTCTTCGATGAAGTTTTCAGAACAGAATTTCGATGCACCATAAAATGATTTACTTCCTGAAGTCCTGAAATCTTCACTTATTCCTTTCGCTGAGAGTCCATTTATCTGGTTTGAAGGATCAATTTCAAACCGGGTTTCACACTCTTTCAGGGTTATCTTATCCAGTTCTTCAATACAATATACCCTGCTTGTGGATAGGAAAATAAAATCAGATTGATTTCTTACGGCAAAATTCAGGCAATTAATAGTTCCATTAAAATTTGTGTTAATCAGATAATCAACGCCTCCGCATATTCCAGCCATAACTGATGGCTCAGCCGAAGCATCAATGATCAGATCATGCTTCCCTGTCTTTTCAAAATCTTCTTTATTGCGGACATCTCCATGGATGAATATAATACCTGCTTTTGCCAGAGGAGCAATATTAAGTTCGGATCCCCTGCGCATAAGGTTATCCATAACGATTATATTTATTCCGGGGTACTTTTCTTTCAGCATCAAAGCCAGATTTGAGCCTACAAAGCCACATCCGCCGGTTATTAATATTGAAGAGTACATTACTGATTCAAATTGTTTATTTTAATCTGAAATGCTGGTTGATAATGATGTATTTCACAATCTTACAGACACATGCGCCAAAACTTATCAATGCTTATGAAAAAATAAAAATACGAAAAATTATCAATTTAGTCAGGCTTCTTTTTTATATCCAGTCAGAATATATAAATCCTTTATATCCAAATATATAACTCCACTATTTATGGCACAATTCTTATCAGTGTCAGAATCCCCTACAAAAATTGTCCTGCCTTTTTCTGTTCCCGCTGACTTCAGTATATATAAAACACCTGCAGGTGATGGTTTTGGTTCAAACTCAGCAGCAAAGACAAAGCTTATCTTTTTATCCAACCCATCCCAGCTGATGTGTCTGATCTTATTTTTCTGCTGTTCTGCATTTCCGTTGGTCAGCACAAATATTTTCTTACCGCGCTCCTGTAGCTCTTTCAGGATCTGTTTCGAATAGGGGTTCATTTCCAAAGGCTTTGCTGGATTGAAAGAGCGGAGAATATTAAGACATTCATGAAGATGTCTGTCATCGATTTTAAATTTTAAAAGAAATTTATCGAATAGTTTTTCCCGGCCCTGTTTGTCATAAATCTCCTTCATTTTAAGGAAAAGTTTTTTGCTGTCAGGTGATGGATATAAACCGGCAAATCTGTCTGCTATTTCTTTATATGCCTGGAAGAGGTAATCCTCTTCATTATAGATTGTATTATCCAGGTCGAAGATGAAAAGTGAAAAGCCGAAGAATTCAGAAATCGATTTTATTGCCATTTTTATCCAGAAATAATTCGTCCCAGAAACGTATCATTTTAACACCCCAGTTTATTTCAGGGGCGGCAATTTCTTCCCCGAGACCTATCTTTACTGCTTCATAAACCATATTCTCACCTGCAGCTGTACACAAAACAATCGTCCCCTGTACTCTTGGATTTGATTCGATTATCTTGGGGATACCATTTTTATCTCTTTTGAACTGCAGGCCTATATTGCCATGAAGCTTTAACCCTTCAACAATTTTTCGCGAAGATTCAATTATTTCTCGGTCTTCAACAGCACTTCCAACAAAACTTATTCCCATTTTTATATGATCACGGCTACGTGGAATCGCTGAAATAAATCTTCCGTTATTGGCAAGTACATCAACACTATACTCCTCGCCCGGAAGATATTCCATTACTATGAGTTCCGGAAATATATCTGCCGGTTCGCAAATGGAGATAAACTCCTCGAATCCTATGTAAACATTGTTTGGTTTATCATTCATCAGTGAGAAAAGTCTGTTCTGGGAATCTTCGATTATTCTGAATCCCCTCAAACCGTTTGATACAGGAGGTTTGAAACAAATCTTTTCACCCGGATATCCTAGCAATTCTGCTGCTGATCTGAACTCTGAAACCGATTTTACAAGGTGAAATGCAGGAAATGGAATATTGTTTTCCCTGCAGAATTTCATCAATAAATACTTATTGTTTGCAATTGTAAGCTGGTCCGGATCCGACACAGAAACTGAAATCCCATGTTCACTGAAAAGCTTCTTGTTTTCAGCAAAGATTACCAGTTCCCTGGTCACAAGAGGAATAATTACATCTACTTTTTCTTTCAGACAGATCTCCAGAATCTTTTCAATAAAGCCTGGTGATTCTGGATAAGGTATAAGAAATGTCCTGTCCAGCAGACCTGCTCCGACAGAGTTTTCGGGTTTTGCGTCTCCACCGAATATCTCAATTTTTCTTTCAGTTACCTTCCTGAGAGATTTTATTATTCCCGGGGCTCCCGGGGCTCCTGCACCGGTAATAAATACTCTTATGCCTCTTAGTTTCTTCATAGATAATCCGGAATTGCTCAGAAATTAAATCACCCAGCGGATCACTTCAAAAGCTTCTGCATATTTTGCTCCGATCTGGACACCACGAGTTCTGGCTAAAGATTTTATAAAGTCTGCCGAGATATAATCCCTGCCTTTCTGCGACTCATAAGATTGGAGTGCTTTTATCTTATTATCCAGATGCCGTTTCTCAATTCTGACAAAGCAGGTAGTATTAAAAGTAAGATTATTCCAGATAAGCTCGTATCCAAGTATTGAGCAGGTTTTGAAAGCTCTCAAACCCTCCTGCGAAACAGTCAGATGATCCTGATGAATATCATTGAGGCTTGGCATCAGCACCAGGTCAAAATGAATATCTTTTCTGAGCCTGATGAGATCCTCAAGGATATCCTGCCTCGAGAAATTCAGTTTGCGGACCTGGTAATCAAAGATGATAAGGTTCTCTTTACTGATTCCAAGTTGCTTTGTAGCTTTCGCAACTTCAGTCTTAAGTATGTCTTTCGGCATGCCTGCCGGAACTGAATCAGAAGCAGTTGAAAATGCAGCATAATAAACCTTCGCCTTCTTCTCTAGTAATAAGCTGATGGTCCCTCCTGCCCCGAGTTCTCCATCATCGGTATGAGGTGCAAGTACTAAAACATTGTTCAACTTATTTGTTATCATCTTTTCTTATTTTAATTGTTCATGATAAGTTCCGGCCAGATAAATCACAGTACTGAAAATATTTTTAAGTGATAATGAGAATCTACTGGATATCCAAATTTCGGTAAGTTTTTTAAATAAACATAATGGTGAAATTAACAGGGAGCTAAAATAACTGAGCTATCTGTTGTGCAAGGTATTTCCTTGAATACTCAACAGGTCTGGTTTTTATTTCAGCAGGTGGCTCATTCATAGTTGAAATAATAAATTCTGCTATACCTGTCTCATCATCATATGTGAAACATTTCCCGGCACCTGAATTGTTTAAAATATTTGCCGCATCACCATCAACCGGACCAAGACAAAGAACAGGTTTGCCTGATGCAATGTACTCAAAAAGCTTTCCCGAGAGAAAACTTCTGTTTTCCGGATGTTTGGCTATCACCAGAAGAAGTACTGATGAAGTCATCATTTGTCTTATTGCATCTTTGTGATCGGCATAGTCTGCAAATTCAAGGTTTTTTTCCTCTATATAAGCGGTAATTTCCTTTTTTTGATCTTTGGAAACCAACCCGGTAAAACTCAGTAACAGGTTTTTTTCATTTTTAAGAACCTTCCGGACAGCTTTTAGAAATCCATCAATCGGATAAGAATCTGAAATCGAACCGGTAAAAGATATCGTAAACTTTTGCGGTAATTTCACTTCGATATTTTCAAAATCGGTTTCGTCATATCCGTTATGGATAATTTTAATCTTATTCCCAATTCCGGGAACCTTCGATTCGAAATGCTTGCCAAGTGTAGCCCCAACCGTGGTAATTATATCTGCATTCGTTAACACCGATTTTTCAAAATAAGCATCTATTTTCCTGGAAATGAAAGTTGGATAAAAAAGTTCATAGTAATAGATATCTGTCCATGGATCACGCAGATCTGAGATCCATTTTAACCCTGGATATTTCTTTTTAAGCTCAAGCCCGATCAGTTGAGTTGAGTGAGGAGGACTTGTTGTAACAATTGTTGTTATTTTATATTTGTTGATCAACTCGCAAGCTTTTTCAACTGCATATTTATTCCATCCTTTACGAGGATCCGGAATAAAAAAGTTACCTCTGATGAAACGGGATAGCTTGCCTTTAAAAGAATTATCCATATTTCTCGCAAATCCGGCGGAAGGAATCTTCGATTTATCTTTTAAATATATTCTGAACCAGTCGGTTGCCCGGGTCTTATGGATTTCGATGTTTCCGGGGATTTCATTTCCAAGAGAAGAATCAATTGCCGGATATGTAGCATATGAGGGATCAACTGTGAGAATTACAGGTTCCCATCCGTATTGTGGCAGATATTTTGAGAATTTTAACCAGCGCTGAACACCGGCTCCGCCACTTGGAGGCCAGTAATATGTGATGATTAATACCTTATTCATATCAAAGCTTTTTTAACAAGCTCCTGATATTCACTTTTTCTGCAATAATATCCTTTAACTGACCAATTTTAACCCTTTCCTGTGCCATAGTATCTCTATATCTTATTGTCACAGTCTGATCTTCAATTGTCTGATGATCAATGGTTATGCAATAAGGAGTCCCAATGGCATCCTGTCTTCTGTATCTTCTGCCGATTGAATCCTTGTCATCATACTGGCAGTTGAAATCAAACTTCAGATCATGAACTATCTTTTCAGCTATCTCAGGAAGTCCATCTTTCTTGACCAGCGGCATTACTGCCAGTTTAACCGGTGCCAGATAGGAAGGCAATCTCAGTACCACTCTTGTGTCGGTAGTTCCGTCTTCCTTTTTAAGTTCTTCCTCGCAATAGGCGGCGGAGATGATCTGAAGGAACATTCTGTCCACACCAATTGAGGTTTCAATAACAAACGGAACATATGATTCATTTCTCTCAGGATCAAAATATTGCATCTTTTTCCCGCTGTATTGCTGGTGTTGTTTCAGGTCGAAATCAGTTCTTGAGTGAATACCTTCAACTTCTTTGAATCCAAATGGAAACTTATACTCAATATCGCAGGCAGCATTTGCATAATGTGCCAGTTTCTCGTGATCATGGAACCTGTAGTTTTCTGCACCGAAACCAAGAGCCTGATGCCATTTCATTCTTAACTCCTTCCAGTGCCGGAACCAATCCAGTTCTGTACCGGGCTGAACAAAGAACTGCATTTCCATCTGTTCAAATTCGCGCATTCTGAATATGAATTGACGTGCCACAATCTCATTCCTGAAAGCCTTTCCTATCTGCGCTATACCGAACGGAAGTTTCATCCTGCCTGTCTTCTGAACATTCAGGAAGTTCACAAATATTCCCTGTGCGGTTTCCGGACGGAGGAAAATCTTCATTGATCCATCTGCGGTTGAACCAATCTCAGTCGAAAACATAAGGTTGAACTGCCTTACATCGGTCCAGTTTCTTGTTCCGGAAATAGGACAAACAATTTCATTATCGATTATTATCTGCTTCAGTTCAGCAAGGTTGGAATCATTCAAAGCTTTTGCAAAGCGAGTATGTACTTCATCCAGCTTTGCCTGGTTAGCCAGAACGCGCGGGTTGGTCTCTCTGAATTTCTTTTCATCAAAAGCTTCACCGAATTTTTCCTTCGCTTTATCGACCTCTTTTGTGATCTTTTCCTCTATTTTGGCCATATGTTCCTCAATAAGAACATCGGCACGATACCTTTTCTTTGAGTCCTTATTGTCAATAAGAGGATCGTTGAATGCATCAACATGGCCTGAAGCTTTCCAGGTTGTCGGATGCATAAATATTGCAGCATCAATCCCGACTATATTTTCATGCAGCAGGACCATGCTGTCCCACCAGTATTTCTTTATATTGTTCTTAAGCTCGGCGCCGTACTGTCCATAGTCATATACTGCACTTAAGCCATCATATATCTCACTTGACGGAAACACATATCCATATTCCTTGCAGTGTGCAACCAGCTTCCTGAAAAGATCTTCCTGAGCCATCTTAAAAATTATTAATTTTGAATGGAAGCAAATGTATGTTAAAATCTTAAGTTTTACAATTTGTGACGCATCCAGGGGGTCTGTCTCACAGGGTTAGGCACCCTCTTTTATTGCACCCTAAATCCCTCCCGATCAGCTTCCAGCTGCCCGGGACAGGCTCTAAAGGGGGGTTGGGGAGCGTAACAAACATGGTTAATAGAACTAATTCCAGAAATCAATTATTATCTTTGACATTCCATTATTCAGCTGGCAATGAGGAAAAGAACAGATTTTCTTGTAATAGGTTCTGGGATAGCAGGTCTGACATTTGCCCTTGAGGCATCCCACCATGGCAAGGTCAGTATTGTCACCAAGTCGAGCCTTGAAGAATCCAACACAAAGTACGCCCAGGGTGGAATAGCCGCTGTTTTCAGCGAACCTGATAATTTTGAAAAGCACATTCAGGATACTTTAATTGCTGGCGATGGATTTTGTGATGAGGAGGTGGTGCGGATGGTCGTCAGGGAAGCCCCTGAGAGAATAAAAGACCTTATTAATCTAGGTGTTTCATTCGACAAAAGGTCCGACGACTCATACGATCTGGCAAGGGAAGGGGGGCATACCGAATACAGGATACTCCATCATAAGGACAACACAGGGGAAGCAATCCAGAAAGCTCTGACAGAAAAGGTCCGCAAGGATCCTAATATTGAGATCTTCGAAAATCATTTTGCAATCGAGATACTTACACAGCATCACCTTGGAGAGGAATTGAAAAAAAATTATCCGGGGATTAACTGCTATGGTGCATATGTTGCAGATCTTATTAGCCCCAAAGTGATTACATTCCTTTCAAAAGTTACAATAATTGCTACCGGAGGAATGGGAAATGTTTATCAGACTACTACTAACCCGGAGATTGCAACCGGAGACGGAGTAGCAATGGTTTACAGGGCAAAAGGAATTATTGAGAATATGGAATTTGTTCAGTTCCATCCCACTTCTTTATATGATCCCAATACCCGTCCCTCCTTTCTGATTACCGAAGCTCTGAGGGGTTACGGTGCGGTTCTGAAGAACATGTCTGGTGAACAATTCATGAAGAGATATGACAGTCGTGGATCGCTTGCTCCAAGAGATATAGTTGCCCGTGCTATTGATAATGAAATGAAGATATGGGGAGATGATCATGTATGGCTTGATTGTACGCACCTCAACTCTGATGGTCTGAAAGATCACTTCCCGAATGTTTATGAACATTGCCTGAAACGTGGAATTGATATCACAAAACAGATGATACCAGTTGTCCCCGCAGCTCATTACTCATGCGGAGGAATAAAAGTGGATATGGACGGACAAAGCAATATCAACAGGCTTTATGCTATCGGAGAGGTTGCCTCAACCGGCCTCCATGGGGCAAACAGGCTTGCCTCCAACTCACTTATTGAGGCAGCGGTTTATTCGCATCGTGCTGCAATTTCTGCATGTGCCAGGATTAAAGAGCTGACCTTTGAAGAGAAGATTCCTGAATGGAACTACAAGGGAACAACACATCTTGAGGAAATGATCCTTGTGACCCAGAACTATAAGGAAGTCCAGATGATCATGAGTAATTATGTTGGAATAGTAAGGTCTGACCTTCGCCTTGAAAGAGCACTTAAACGTCTTGAGATAATATACCAGGAAACAGAGAACCTCTATAAGAGATCCTTGATTTCCAAAAAAATATGTGAAGTCCGCAATCTTATCAATGTCGGTTACCTGATAATCAAAATGGCAAAGAACAGACACGAAAGCATTGGTTCACATTATTCTATCGACCATCCTAAGAAAAGAAGCAGTTCCGAATTCTGAAAATCACATAATGAACCATCTTGAATCAGGTTATACAGGGAAAAACTCCTTCTG
>JAHEYW010000151.1 GCA_023251395.1 Bacteroidales bacterium | reverse complement strand
ATCTAGACCAGCATCCTTAAACAGTTTTCTTGCAGCCTCATTTGTGATCCAGCTCTGAAACTGAAGGTTTGATTTTGAGACTTCGTCGTCTTTTAGATAAAACCTGGGACCTGACCAGCTGTTTTGAACAACCCCCCATGGATAAGCTGCAGCGCCTGTTTCATGAATTATTATTACGCCGCTTGCTCCCTGTCTTGCAGCCTCTTCGTATTTGTATGTCCACCTGCCATAGATTGTCATCTCTTTACCTTTAAACAGACTGGTATCACCGGTTCCATAGCCGGGATCATTTACCAGGACGACAATTGTCTTGCCTTTTACATAAATATCTTTAAAGTCATTCCAGTTATACTCAGGTGAGTTGATACCATATCCTGCAAAAATCATATCTGAATTTTCCATACTGATAGAATCCTTTACCTGGGGTGTTCCTCCGATAAAATCTGTAGAAAAAACCAGATCAAAATTCCATTTTCCACCTTTTACATTCAATGTCATCAACTTAACAGGGGTCAGTTTTACTAGAGAAACCTCCTGGAAATAGCTGCCATTATTCGCAGGTTGAAGGCCAACCTCTTTGAATTGTTCAGCAAGATATTTTATTGTTTTTTCTTCCCCCGGGGTTGATGGAGCTCTCCCCTGAAAATCATCAGATGCAAGAACAGAGATAACGCTTTTCATCCCTTCGGGAGTAATACTGTTGATAGCATTTTGTAAATTGGTATCCTGTACATTACAGCTTATCAATGAAGCAAATACAATGATAACTGATAGAAGTTTAAGTTTTGACATTTTTTCCTCCGACATTTTAAATTGTAATAATTAATTCAACATATTTCTACTTTGACAGATTAGAAAAATCATATTAAAAGGTCATTTTCCAAAATAGAATAATATTCTAATTGTAAAGATGCAGATTTTTTTATGGATTTTAACTGGAAGAAAAATAGAATAGCCTTTTTAAAGCGATCGTGAGGCATTTTTATTTTATTTGTACAGAACCTTTTTAACAGGAATCCAAATCTCTTCTTCTGAATCAGGCTGATCATTTTTATATTTACTTCCAAGTATTTCAAAATGAGGTCTGGTATCAATCTCATATCCTGAATCCGGCAGCCATTCACCAAAGATATAGCTGAAGGACTTATGTCCCTCACTGGCGGGACCTTTGTGTATAAATACAGCATACAGCCCTTCAGGAATAATAAGTGATTCAATTTTATCGGGTATTGAGTTAAAATCCTTTACCTCAATTGTTGCCCATTTTTCGAACACTTCAGCTGGATTGAAAACTTTAAAATCAAAATGGATTCCATATACTTGAACGGAGTACAGATCATTGCCTATGGAATTGATAATTATTTTTCTTTCAGGTATAAAACTTTTCCAGAGTTCGGATGTCCTGTTTTCGGCGAAGCTCATTTTCATTCTTCTGCCAACAAGCTTTTTTTCTCTCAATATCTCAAATCTTGGGACCATCTGGTTTATTCAAGTCCTTCCAGGAGAATCGTATCACATTTTGATGCCCTAAGCCTGTATTTCAGGATATTTTGATAATCAGCAGAATAATACCAGTCTTCAAAGTCTTTCTTTGAAGGGAATCTGATCAGAACAGATTTAGTATAATCCCAGTTTCCTTCAAGAATGGCAGGAGACTCATCTATTGCAAGATATTCACCATTAGATTTTGAGAATATTTCATCAAAATTTTCGAGGTATTTATCGTATTCAGCCTGGTTCCGGATCTTTATCTGGGCGACAAAATAGTGAGCCATTTCCATATATTTTTTAATGAATTAATGAATTTTATAGTCTCAAGATCATCAAAGGTAGTGGATGATTTTATAAAACAAAAATGTAACTTCGTCACTTGTTATTAGTTTTCAGAGTTCTGAAAACTATACCATTATAAAATTACTCTTATATGAAGCTAAGGAATTTTTCAGGTAATATTTATGTTGTTCTTGCTTACAGGATCCTGATAATGATGTTTTTATTGACCCTGTCAAGAATAGGTTTCTACGTTTTTAATCACAGCATGTTTCCCGGCATTTCGGCAGGAGAGTTCTTCAGAATTCTGAAAGGAGGATGGGTATTTGATATTTCTGCAGTTGTCTATTTTAACATCATAATCATTCTGATGCATGCCCTGCCTTTTGATTTCAGATATAGCAAGGGCTACCAGAAAGCCCTGTCGTATATCTATTTTATTTTCAATACCCTGGTACTGTCAATAAATGGTGCAGACTATGTTTATTACAGATTTCTAAATAAAAGAGCCACGGCAGATGTATTCCAAACATTTCAGAATGAGGAGCGGCTTGGAAAGATGGGAGCAAGATTCCTGATAGATTACTGGCCGGCGACACTTTTTACTCTCCTCCTGATTGTCCTTATGTTCTGGCTTTATTTCAGGGTTAAAACAAAAAAGCCTGAACAGGTTAATAAGAAAGTTTACCTCTCCTTCAATATTATTATGGTGCCTGTCATACTTGCCCTTTTTGTGGGTGCAGCCAGAGGAGGTTATAAGCATTCAACAAGGCCTATAACTATAAGTAATGCAGCGCGTTATGTGAAAAATCCGCATAACGTACCGGTAGTCCTGAATACTCCTTTCAGTATCCTCAGGACTTTTAACAAAAAGGATTTAAAGAAGTATAATTTTTTTACCGGTGAAGAGCTTGAGAAAATTTATAACCCTCATTATGTTCCTGCGGATACGGCTAAGTTCCGTCCATACAATGTGGTAATAATCATCATGGAAAGCTTCGCCAGGGAATATACTGGCTTTTACAATAAAGATCTGGATAGGGGAACCTACAAAGGTTATACACCATTTCTTGATTCACTCTTATCAGTCAGCCTTACTTTTGACATAAGTCTGGCCAATGGAAATAAATCCATTGATGCAATGCCTTCAATTCTGGCATCTATGCCTTCTCTGGAAACACCATATATTATCTCACATTACGCAAATAATAGTATAAACGGGCTTCCTTCATTATTGAAGAAGAAGGGATATTATTCTGCATTCTTTCATGGGGCTCCTAATGGTTCTATGGGGTTTGACTCATTTTCAAGAATGGCGGGTTTCGATGATTATTTTGGCATGAGTCAATTTCCGGAAAAGGGTGATTTTGATGGTATGTGGGGTGTCTGGGATGAGCCTTTCTTTAAGTTTTTTGGAGACAAGCTCAATTCGTTCAAACAGCCATTTGTAGCATCGATCTTTTCAGTTTCTTCACATCATCCATTCAAGGTGCCGGAAAAATACACCGGTAAGTTTACTAAAGGTCCTGTCCCAATTTGTGAGGTTATTAACTACTCGGATTTTGCTCTGCGTGAGTTCTTCAAAGCTGTCTCTGACAAGCCCTGGTTTAGCAATACACTTTTCATACTTACAGCGGACCATACCAATGAAAAATTCCACAAAGAATATCAGAACAGCCTGGGACAATTTCTGGTACCTATACTTTTTTATAAGCAGGGAAGTGATCTGAAAGGTCACAAAATGAAAATTGCTCAGCAGATTGATATCATGCCGACTGTACTTTCCTATCTGAATTACAATGAGGAATATATTGCGTTCGGAAATAATCTTCTAAACGATAACCAGGAATCCTTTGGTTTTAATTCATATGGCAGCACATATTATGTGTATATGAAGGATCATATCCTGCAAATGATGGATAATAAAGCCGCGGCGCTTTATAATTACAAGAAAGACAGGTTGCTTCAGGATAATCTGTTAGGAAAGGAACCTGATATCCAGAAGTTGATGGAAGATAAACTGAAAGCTGTTATTCAGACTTATAACAGCAGGCTAATTGACAATAATATGATTGTAAGAAAGTAGTAAATATTTATACGTCTGATTGTTAAATACATATATAGGTATTATGAAAGCCTTAAAGATTATTTCCCAAAAAATATTGCCAATTATTTTCGCAATTGGCATTTTCAGCTGCGTTACTTTAATTGCACAGACTCCGAAATCCACAGATAAGTTTTCACTTGGAATGGCAGGTTTTACATTTAAGAACTTTAATGTTGATCAGACCATTCAGATGATGAACAGGATCAATGTGCAATATATTTCACTAAAGGATTTTCACCTTCCGTTAAACAGCACACAGGACAAGATCAATGAGGTAATTGGCAGATTCAGGGATGCAGGAATAACTGTATATGCAGTAGGTGTAATATATATGAAGACCAATGAGCAGGTTGACCAGGCATTTGAATACGCAAAAATGGCTGGAGTTGATCTGATTGTTGGTGCACCGAATTATGAGCTTCTGCCCTATGTTGAAAAAAAGGTTAAAGAATATAAAATAAGAATAGCAATTCACAATCATGGGCCTGATAATCCACTATATCCGAATGCAACTGATATCTGGAATCATATAAAGGATATGGATCCCGGGATGGGGATATGTATTGATATCGGGCATACAACAAGAGATGGTCAGGATCCCAGCGTGGACATAGAGAGATATGCAAAGAGGATCTTTGATGTTCACATCAAGGATGAGGATAAACAGACTAAAGAGGGAAAACCTCTGGAGATGGGAAGGGGGATAATTGATATTCCAAAAGTTGTTGCCACTCTGAGAAAAATAAAATTCAGCGGGAAGTGCAGTCTGGAGCATGAAAAGGATATGACAGATCCGCTTGCCGGAATAGCTGAGTCGATAGGGTATTTCAGAGGAGTCTGTAATTCAGCCAGATAGCTCGATTGACCTGGGAATCCATTTATGCAATCCTGATTTTTTCATAATATATTTTGCATAATTAAAAATTAGCTTAATTTTGCAACGCAATAAAATGCTGGTGCGGTAGTTCAGTTGGTTAGAATATCGGCCTGTCACGCCGAGGGTCGCGGGTTCGAGTCCCGTCCGCACCGCAAGATCCACAAAACCCGATAAGAAATTATCGGGTTTATTATTTTCTGAACTCATTGATAATTAATTTTCAAAAGAGTGAAAGAAAATAATAAACCAATGGGCCGCCTTAACGGCCCTGGTTTTGTGGATCTTGCAAGGTAACCCGTGGCAGGAGAGGGTCCGATCCGCCAGCAGGAGGATCAATCCGTCCGCACCGCAAGAAAAGAAAAAAGCCACGCAAAAGCGTGGCTTTTTTCTTTTCTTGCCCATCCCTGCAATCTGGCTCCACACGAAAATTGCCCGTGGCAATTTCTTAACGGTCGGCTCCCTCAGGATGACAGGGTCCGGCGAAGCCAATCCCTTCTATATCAAGGAAAAGATGCTTTTGAAGGATATTTGCTTCTAATCTTATCATTGATGAAATATTTTTTACTGGTATAATTCTTTTTTACTCGTACCTCAGTGAGTCTACCGGATTTCTAAGTGCCGCTTTTCCGACCTTAAAAATAATTGTCAAAATTGTTGCTGAAAACATAATTGTAACAGATAACAATAACATTCCAATCTTAATTTTGACAAAATAATCCCATATACTTTCAAGCAACATTTTTGACATATAGTATCCACCTGCGCATCCAAGAATGGAAGCAATCATGAGTATTATTAGGAATTTTTTGCTTACGAGGTACATAATTACGGACACTGGTGCCCCTTGTATCTTTCTGATTCCCATCTCTTTTGTCCGCCTTATTATATCCAGGGAAACCAGATTGAACATTCCGATCAGAGAAAGAATGGTGGCAGTAATTGCAAGAAAGATATTGACCTTCAAAATACTTCTGTTAATATCTTTCTCTTCGCTCAGCAGGTCTTCCTGAAGTCGTCCTCCAAAGATAAAATTAGTTGACATCTCTTTCCATTTGATATTCAGGTAATTGAGAACCCCGGGTAGATCTTTGGTTTCGGCCCTGACAGCCAATAATCCAAATCTGCTTTCAGGTGTAAGCTTAAGTATTGTTGGTTCAATTTTTTGCCACAGACCGTTTGTATAAAAATCCTCCACTACTCCAATTACAGTGAGCCTGGTAGTATCGTAAAAAGTAATGACCCTTCCAATTGCTTCTTTCCATCCAAGGTCATTTACAAGTTTTCTATTCACTACAATCGATCCATATTTAAGATCAGCTTCTGCTCTTGACTGATCAAAAAGTCTGCCCTCAACAAGTCTCAGTCCCATTGTCTTAGGATATTCCGCTCCGATATCCAGAACATCAACCTCAAGTTTTTTATCTACATCTTTTACAGGTCTTCTGTAAGTGCCATAACCAATGTGGTATTGGGTACCCTCAGCTTTTATAATTTTTGGATTTGTAAGTACCTCATTACGGAATGAAGCAAAATATGCTTGTCTGATGGGAACAATTATTATCTTGTCACGGTCATACCCGAGATCAAGGGTATTCTGATAATCCGCATTTCTTGAAAAAACAATTCCCATAACAAGCGCCATTACAGAAATTGTGAACTGAAGTGTAAGGAGAACGGATGATAATCGGCCTGAACTCCTGAATGGAGATGCACCCCTGAAGACATTTACAGGACTGAATGAACTGACGAAAATTGCCGGATAAGCTCCTGAAATAAACCCTGTTGCCAATAGAAGAAGAACCATAAACAACCAGAAAAATGGATGCCCTGTCAATGTCATTTTAATTGCCATGTATGACCATAAACTGCTATAAGCCGGAACGAGGAAGCTGGCTATCGCAACTCCAACAAGTAATGCAAGTGCACTAATAATGATCGTTTCTAACATAAACTGAGTTGCAAGCTGACCTTTTTGTCCACCAAATGTTTTTCGCAAACCTATCTCCTTCAGTCTTTTGCTGAAAGTGGCAATTGATGTATTGGCAAAATTAAAACATGCAATCAGCAGAATAAAAAGTGCCATGATTGGGGGAGCTAAAACTGCTGCTGGATGAAGTGAGGGGAATAATCCGGATGACCATATTGTCCTTGAATTTGAACCCACTTCCTTCAAAGGAACCAGGGAGAATCTTCTTATTTTGAAATCCTCTCTTGCCCTGTTCTGAACAGGTACATAGTTTTTTAAAGATTGTGCGATTGATGGCAACCTCGATTTATCATTAACCTGAATAAAGAATGCAGTAGTCCACATTTTCCAATCGGTATCCTTTTGCTGTGTCATAAACAATAGATTATCATATTGTGTCAGGACACTTATTCTGAAACTTGAATTTTCACGGAAATCTTCAAAAACAGCCCCAACTGTATATGAATATTCCTTATTTCCGAAGTCGACAAATGAAACCGTTTTCCCCAAAGGGTATTCTGTGCCGAAAAGAGTGGTCGCCATCGTCTTACTGATCAGAACATTACCAGGGTTATTAATTGACATCTTGTCACCCATCAGTACCGGGAGAGTAAAAATATCCAGAAATTCAGGATCAATGAAAGAGATTTGTGCGGCAAAAATATCATTTCCCATTTTAACACTCGAACCTGAACGGGCCAGCCTTGCTGATTTATCAATACCGGGAATGTCTTTCTTTGCCTGTAAACCCAGCGATGCAGGAGCAACTCCATATTCCTGTTCCCTGCCCTCCATATCCCGTATACTATTTACCCTGTAGATGTTATTGAAATTAACGTGAGTACGGTCAAACTCGTAATTGAACATATGATTAAAGTATGCAACTATGCATACAGAGAGTGCAATACCAAGTCCCAAAATATTTATTAATGTAAAGAGTTTGTTTTTCAAAAGATTACGGAAGGTAACCACGAGCCAATTCTTCAGCATAGCAGGATATTTTTATTCTTATTTTAGTGACCTTGCCGGATTTAATCAAATGTTTTGCCTAAAAATATTTCGATCTAAAGACGGATGAAAATCAAAAAAGTTGCAGAACAGAATTCCTGATGCAGAAGCTGGATGTATGAAAGCCTGCCCCGACAAAAAGGCCTTTTCTGCTCCTCTATTTAGCGTTCTTCATAAGTGATTTCGCTTCGATACTCCAGAGTAATTCATTTATGAAACTTAAAACTCTTTTATCAGTTGATTCTTTATTAACCGGATTTCCATTTTCATCATAAGATTCGCTGACTTTAGGAACTGGAAACATTGCAGGTACTGTCCATGCCCGCATTTTCCAGAGAGAAAACTGCAAAGATGTCAATACTTGTGTACCCCCAAAACTACCGTCTGATACTGTTGAAATAGCTACTGGCTTTCTGTACCATTCATCATAAAGCAGGTCAATTACATTTTTCAGACTTGCTGGATAACCCCCATTGTATTCGGGAGCAATAATAATAACACCATCAGAGGATTTTATCTTCTCTGCAAAATCAATTGCCTCAGAAGAAGGCGATTTTTGAAACCTCAACCTCTCATCAAATAGCGGGAAATTATATATATTTAAATCAAGGATTTCAGCTGACGCCAACTTGTTATCTTCAAGATATCTTTTGAGATACAAGGCAACCCGGTGGCTGTATCTGCCGGTTCTAATACTCGATGAAATGATTGAAATATGCGGCATAATCCTATTATTATTTTTTCAGTTCATTAGCTAATCAGAGCAGTATAATGGTTTTTGATATATATAGTTTTGTCTGGAGCCAGGTGGTCAATCTGACCTTCTTTCAAATATACAAATTATTAAAGTCTCCAGTGCATCGACATGCGGCGGCTATCCCTACATCAGAATGGTTAAGTTTAT